>SFIS01000014.1 GCA_004555245.1 Bacteroidales bacterium | reverse complement strand
CTCGCGGTGGACACCGTTGCCTCGGACTATGCGCTTCCCGCTATCGGGGCACGCTCGGGACTTTCACCCATTAGATTATGCCCATGTCGGGCGAACAAACAGCAAAAGGCTTGACTTTATTGATGCAAGTCAAGCCTTTTGCGTATTCTTCAATTATTTTATTTCCTTGCGTAGAGCACGTACGAGCTGAGGGCGTCGAATGTGCCGTAGATTATGCCTTTCTTGACGCGGAAGGTCTTGCCGTGAACGCGGTCGGTGTATTTCCCGTTGGGCAGAGTGGTTGACAGTGATGTCGTGACGGCGTTGTCGGTAATATTGACGAGCACGGCGCCTTTCTTCCCTCTGTTGACTGCAGCGATTGTCTTGTCTGCGTTGAGGGTGATGCTTTCCGGCTGTGCGAGCATCGCCTTGCGGAACTTGTTGACAGCCGCCACTTCCGGATGGAAGAACTCGTCGTTGCCACGTGCTCCGACAACGTTGTTACCCCACACATTCTCTGGGGTCGAGCCGTCGGGACGCGAGTAGAAGAGCGGTTGTCCGTATTTGCGTGCCGTGAGGAACGCCCATCCCTGTCGTATGCGGGCAGACGGTATGCCGGCTGATTCGTGCGCATTGCAGTATGTGTCGTGGCTCTCCACCCATGTGACGAGGTGTGCCGGAGATACGGTGTGACACCAGTTGTCGTAGTTGTCCGCACCCCAGTTCTGTGCGTTGAGGATGTTGCGCAGCACATGGCCGTATGAGCTTGCGGTGAGATCGACGAACGTTCCGTATTCGTCTTCTTTCGTGTTCTTGTCCTGCAGCACCTCGCCGTAGATGAACATCTCTTCCGCCGGTTTTGTCATCGTCAGTCCCTTGACGGCTTTCTGTCCTGTCGCTACAAGCCAGAAGTCGTTCTGCTTCGAGCGTGGGTCGAGAGGGTCGGATGGCAGTCCGATGTGCTTCGCCGTGTCGTAGCGGAAGCCGCGCACGCCGCAGGCGATGAGGTCGTTGACGTAAGTGAGGTAGTAGTGCTGGAAGTCGGGGTTCTCGGTGTTCACGTCAGGCAGGCCTCCCATCTGTCCGGTCGTACACTTCAGACGGTCGTTGTAGTCGTCGATTTCGGTGAAGCCTGCAGCGTGGTAGAGGTTGTCGTGTCCGCCCACCGCATCGTCGAAGGCGTCTTCAACGCGCGTGTCGTCGATGGCGGTGTGGTTAGGTATGACATCCACGATGATTTGTATGCCGTATTTGCGTGCCTCGTCGCACAGGGCTTTGAGGTCGTCGCGTGTGCCGACCTGATAGTTTCCGATTTTCCAGTCGGTGGGCTGGTAGTGGTAGTACCATCGTCCTTTTCCGTAGAGCTGGTTTCCTCCGCCCTTGTCTCCCTTCGCCTCGATGATGCAGTGTTGTGCAGGCGGTGTCTGCACGGTAGTGAATCCGGCGTCGGCGATGGCTTTCAGATTCTCGCGGATGGTGTTGAACGACCAGCACCATGCCTGCAGCAGGATGCGTTCGTTGCCGTTGTCGCCTTTTGGCGAAACGTTGAAGTTGTCTTGTGCGCTGATGCCTGTCGCCATGAGGATTGCGAACAGGCTTAGAATTGTTTTTTTCATAGATCGTGTCATTGATTTGTTTGTTCTTCACAAAGTTAGTGAAAAATCTGCTTATATGTCTGATGTTGGACGAAAAAAAACGTCTGCACACCAATGCAAACGTTTTCAGGAATGTTATGGAAATAGAGTTTCATTCGTACTTCTCTATCAGCACTACGGCATACGCGCTGATGCCCTCCTCTTGTCCCACGAAGCCGAGACGTTCTGTTGTCGTGGCTTTCACCGAGACGTTGTCGGGGTCTGTCTCCAGCACGGCGGCGATACACTCTCTCATCTGCCCGATGTACGGGCTGAGTTTGGGTTTTTGCGCACAGACCGTAGCGTCGATGTTGCCGATGCGGTAGCCTCTGTTAGCAATGATGTCCGCCGTGCGCTTCAGCAGGATTTTGGAATCTATGCCGTCTGTCTCTTCCGCCGTGTCCGGGAAGTGATATCCTATGTCACGCATATTTGCCGCTCCGAGCATGGCGTCGCATATAGCATGTAGCAGGACATCGGCATCGCTGTGTCCCAGCAGTCCCATGGTGTGCGGAATCAGTATGCCTCCGAGCCATAGCTGCCTTCCCTGCACGAGGCGGTGGACGTCATATCCCATTCCGATTCTTGTCTTCATGCGCCTACCTCCTTCTGAATATGTCTTTTATGCCGTCCATGTCGAAAGCGAGCGAGAAGCGCAGCGTCTGGTCGAGAGGGTTGGACTTTGCCGTTGCTATGACATATCCAACGTCGAGCGAGAAGACGTTCATCCGGAAGCCGGCTCCAAGGGTGAAGTATTTTCTGTTGCCCTTGTTCTCCGATTCGTGATGATAGCCTGCCCTGAAGGAGAACTGGTCGTGGTAGATATACTCAGCACCTACGCTCCACTGTATTTCCTCCAGTTCTTCCTTGAAGCCGTTAGGAGCATCGGAGAAGCTTTTGAAGATGCCTGAGATAGAGCCGACGTCGTAGTATTCTTTCTGCACGCGGTCTTCATATTCTGACGATGATTCGCCTTCCATCTGCTTCGGGTATGTAGGCACGAGGAGTTTGTTTGCGTCAGCGGCTATGGTGAAGCGGTTGTATTCGTCAACAGGAATCATCAGCGAAGCTCCGAGTCGCATGTTCGTAGGTATAAACTCAGAGTTGTTAGAACCTCCGAACGAGATTTTCGATCCTACGTTAGAGATGTTCAGGCCGAGTCCGAGCTGGCATTCTCTTGCTCCGATGTCGATATAGTCCTGATAGTAGCACGCGATGTCAGCAGCGAAGGCAGAGCCTGGGGACGTGTCCTCGGTGTAGTCATAGGTGAGGTCAGAGTATATCCATCGTATGCCTGCGGCGATAGAGAATTTCTCGCTGAGCATCATGGAGTATGCCACATCGATTGACATCTCGTATGGATTGATGGTCATCTCGTCGTCGCTGGAGACGCTGCTTGACGTGAACACTTCTCCGAGCGAGAAATATCTCAGCGAGGCAGATACGGCGGAGTAGTTGCCGATGCGGTAGTATCCTGCGAGATAAGCGAGGTCCATGTCGTTGACAAGTTGTCTGAGCCATGGTGTGTAGTTGAGTGCCACTCCTGCCCTTGAGATGGTAAAGGGGTATTTTGCGGGATTCCAGTATTGCGACACGACATCGGGGTCAGTGGCGGCTCCGACATCACCCATGCCTGCTGCCCGTGCGTCCGGGGCTATGGTCTGCGATGTCACGCTGTGGTTGATGGGGTTGAACATGTCCTGCTTGTCTTGTGCGGGACATATCGTGAGCCATCCTGTGATGGCGAGACACATTATAAGTAATCGTTTCATATCTTTTTATTAAGTTGACAAGTTGACGGGTTTTCGTTTTCGCCGTTTTTATCTCAGCACAATGAGTTTCTTTGCCTTCGAGACATGGACATTTCCGTCGCATACCGAACGGACACGGTATAGATAGACACCCGTCTCAAGACGTCGTCCGTCTCCTGCCGTCACGTCCCATTCTGCAGTCACAGTTGCCGTTCCCTTTTCTGCCAGTGCCTCTATAGTCTGCAGCAGTCTGCCGCTCATGTCGAGAATCTCGACCCTCATGTTGGGTTGTGCAGCAGGTCGGTTGTGCTGTATAATGAATGTAGTGGATGTTTTTACGGGGTTGTCAGTGACACTTACCGATGTCACGTCGTGCGGCATACCGTTCACCACATTGAAGTCGAGGCGTGTTGTCGAGGGGTTGTTCAGGATGTCCCACACCCTGAATGTCAGCGTGTGGCGTCCGGTGGAGAGTTCCGGCAGACAGCAGCTTGTAGTGCCGGAGGTGTATGATCCGAAGTCGAAGCGGAAGGCGTCGTTCAGGCTGAATGTCATGTTCGGGTCGTTATCAACGACGAGTTGCATGTCATGACCTATGCCCGCCCCTGATGCGTTGATGCCGTCGTTGTCGCTTATCTCCGCCACGAAGAACGGCATGGTGTTCACGTCACCACCGTTGGTAAACGACGGTGTGTTGAGATAGCAGAACACCGATGGTCCTATGCTGTCGTTGAAGACCGTCTCCGACCCTCCTACGGTGAAGGCCTCCGTCTCTCCGTGAGCCGTCGGCATATCCTTGGTGCCGTAAGCGAATAGAGTCATCAGTCCGCTGTCGTCCGTATAGTTGATGTCGCGGGGCATGACGAATGTGAATCTGAACGTGCCGTTTCGTATGCTGTCGGTGCCCATAAACAATGTGTTTGTCCTGTCGTAGTAAGTAAAGGGAGTGTTAGCCTCGCCTGCATTGTCCATACAAGTTCGCAGCACTCTGCTGTCCTTTACGCTCACTGCGAGTTGTCCGCAGAAGTCCTCGATGGTTTTTCCTCCCCGTTCCACATGTCCCGTGACGGTCACTCTGCTGTTGGCGTGCAGTTCGGCACTTCTTCCGCCTTCGCCCACGGGCACGCCGTTGACGGTGTCCACCACGCATCGCATCACAGGAGCGTTGATGCGCAGAGCCGGGTCACCCAGCAGGTTGTATTGCAGTTTGTTGCAGGTCAGGTCAGTCTGTCTGAATACGAGGTTCTCCTTTGCTTGCCGGTTGGCATCGCCCAGTGTCATGGGCATTCCTTCGTCCGTTGTATCGAGCAGTGCGCAGACGAACTCCCGGTTGATTTGTTCGTTGTAGTTTGCGAATACAGTGCGCGTCGTTCCGTAGAATGCTATGCCACCTCCTTTTTCGCTCATGAGCACAGTCTCGCCTATGTTTTCCTCTATGCCGTCGTATGGGCTGGTGTCGCACGATGCAGTTATCCATACAGGCAGGTTAGAGTTCGTGAAGTTCTGGAAGTCAGCGAGCGTCAGCACATACTCGTGCGAGATGGAGTTTGCCGCCCCGTGTCCGCAGTAGTCCATGACGAGAGCTCCGCTCTGCTGCTGCGCCTTTATCATCGCTTCGCAGTCGGGGTATCGGTTGCCCGTTGCAGACTGCACGCGTGTGAAATCGTCCCACATGACTTTCCGTATGTCATATCCCGGAAATCGCTGTGCCACGTTGTCCGCCAGGTTGTTCGCCGCGTTCATGTGTATGTTGTTGTTGCCGTCGTCGCCCATGAACATCAGTGTGTTCTGCCATGCCCCTGCATTTCTGTTTTCCGCATACGCCATTATCTTGTCCACTGCAACCGCCGCCTCTTCTGGCGTATATGCCGGTATTCGTCCGATGCCGATGTCAGGTATTCCTCTGAACTCCATTCTCTGTCCGCTCTGTGTGTACAGAGCCTCGTTGTCATCGAGAAGTGCGATGAAATCTTCTGCTACGTAACACTCCGTCTCGCTCACCGAGTTCTCGCTCTCGTAGCACAGCAGCAGGTCGTTTGCATCCAGGCGTCTGCACTCCTCAGTCAGGAGGCGGTTGTCCCACACGCATTTTCCCATCAGCAGTAGATGCTTCGGCATTTCCGCCTCTGTCTCCGCCCTGTCATACATCATTTTCATGTATCGTCTGTATGCCGAGACGTCTGGCGTTCCGCTCGAAAACTCGTTGTACAGTTCGTCGGCGGGCACCACTCTCACCGTCATGCCGTCGTGTCTCTCGTGGTGTGCTTTCAGTCTCTCCGCCTCAGTTCTCAGTTTCTGCGATGTCGGAATGATGATGGTTAGATCTACGGGCGTGTCGGCATGGTGGTCCTGCGTCGTGATGTTGCAGTCATACTCCGCCGTCTGTATAGGCATATTCTCTGCCGTGATGTTGTCAGCCACGTCTTTGGCATATATCATCACATAGTCGAGGCGCATCTTTCCTCCCGATGTCGGTGTCACCTTCACCTCGTTCGTTGCCTCTATTGTCGCCACGTCAAACGAGAATGTCTCTATCGTCGCCTTGCTGTATGCCGGCAGTGCCATTGTTCCGCCTCCGAGTCTCACACCGTTCATCTCCACCTCAAACGACATAGCAGTCTCAGCCGATACCGATATAGTCAGCACTCCTCCCTTCTCTGTCCGTGTTCCCAAAGGAGCATCGATGCTCACCGTCCGGCTCTGCCCTGCCTGTGCGTCGGCAGCAGTCTTCTCCACGAGATTCCGTCCTCCGCAGAACAAAGCGTATTCGTCCTTCTCGTACAGAGAATAGAATCTTTCGTACGAGTTGCGCCACTCGTCCGCAATGCGCTCTATGTCGGTGTTGTCGTCAGGTGTCTCTCCCTCTGTGATGAGGTAGCATCCGTAGTCAGCATACGGGTTTCGTGTACGGTTTCGCTGGTCACACCTTTCCCACGAGACGGGTCCCCTTGCGTAGAACACCCTTTCCCCGTCTTTCATCGCCGAGGGCACAGGCTTCAGGTCGTCGTGTTCTGTCAGATAAGTGTCAGTCAGCGTTTCGGGCACGATGTTTCCCCCGTATCCGTAGATTTTCACTCTGCTGAGGTCAGTGAATCCGGCCCTGCGTATCACGTCCTGCGTCAGTCTGCACAGTCCCGTCTCCTTGACCCTCACCTTCGCCCATTTTCCCGAGCTCAGCACGGAGTGTCCGGCATATCGTCCTTCATTCTGTCCTGCCCTCGTTGACGGCTTTATCTTTCCGTTTGTCCTAAGCGTGTCACCCTTTCCTGCGCCATCTGTCTTCAGCATGAAGCTGACGAGTGCGCGGTATCTTCCTTCTCTATATACTACCGGCATGAGGCTGAGCAGCAGTGTTCGTGTCCCCCGGGATATTACCGTAGCACGCTCCAGCGCCGGCATCTCCGGCAGCCTGTCGCCGCCTGTCAGCTTCTGGCATCGCTGCACCTCCTCTTCCGTCATCTCGACAAACTCCGGATAGAGCAGTTCTACGGCGTATGTCTCCGCATCGCAGCCTTCCGGCAGTGGCAGGGCATAGGTCCAGCGGGGCAGCACGCTGTCCACCGCCACCTCGTCAGCAGTGAGGTTGACGAAATGCTGTGCCCATACTGTGCCCGAAGCCAGTGTCAGCAGGAAGAAAAGTATGTGTCTCATGTTTTTTTCAGTTGACGGGTATTTTAGTTGGCGAGTTGGCGGGTTTGCGAGCTGACGGGTTTTTACGGCAGGAGAACCTTCGTGACAGTGTCCTTCCATGCGGCCGTTATCCCCGTTTGAGTTATCTCACGCAGAAGTCCAGAACCTTTCGTTCTTCGACAAAGCCAGTGATATGGTCTCCGACAGCAACAGGCCCCACTCCGGCCGGTGTGCCCGTGAAGATGATGTCTCCCGTCTTCAGAGTGAAGAATGTAGAGATATAGCTCACGAGGCGGTCGATGCCGAATATCATGTCTGCAGCGCATGCCTGCTGCACCACGTGTCCGTTCACCTCCCCTCTGAAGGTCAGTGTGCGTATGTCTCGCAGCAGGTCTTTCTCCACCCATTCGCCCACTACCGCAGAGCCGTCAAAGCCCTTACACACATCCCACGGCAGTCCGTCGGCACGCAGTCGCTGCTGCATATCGCGCGCCGTGAAGTCGATGCCCACCGTCACAGCGTCGTAGTATCTGTTTGCGAAACGCTCGGCGATGCCTTTGCCGAGACGGCACACCCTCACCACCAGTTCCGTCTCATAGTCTATCCTGCCCATGAAGTCCGGCACGAAGAAGGGTTTGCCGTCCTTCAGCAGAGCGCTGTCCGCCTTGGTGAAAATCACGGGCTGGCGTGCAGCCTCGCCGTCCACTCCATGTTGTGATAACGCAGATTCCAGTTCTTTATTGTGCGGGAGATAATTCATTCCCACTCCAAAAATCTTCATAGTCTGTATTTTTTATTGTTCAGTCGCCGGCACACGCAGCCGTCTTTTTGCTGCAAAGATACGAATTTTCTCACTACGTCACAAATTTTCGTCGAAGAAAGCGTGTGTCGTGTTGCCGTGTTGTAGTGCGTAAACAGTGCGGTGTCGTCGTTTTCACCGCTCCGGGTGCAGGTCCTGCGCTCCGCTTATTTCAGTGCTTGTCTCTCCGATCCATCCGCACTGCTGGTTCATAGCGGAATACACCCTGACGAAGTCGATGTGCGAGAGGGCCACGTGCTGTCTGTCCCTGTCCACCGCCCAGTCGATGTTGAAGCAGCATGCGGGGTTGGGCTTTCCGTCTGAGAGGTTCGGGGCGTTGTCAGCATATCCGTATCTGTATGCGTCGAGCCTCCAGTAGCTTCCGTCTCCGTTGACGTCGTGCGCATTATCCGGCAGTCGTGTTCCGCTGAAGGATAGTGTTGCTTTGTCAGCGAGCCATAGAGGGAAGTATTCCTGCTGATGATATCCGTTGCGCCTTATGGTGCCCTGTGTCCCTTTGCTGTCGTGCCACGGAATGTCAGCCATAGGTGCGTAGGTGTAGGTTATCGAGTAGTTGTAGTCCGCCTTTCCTACGCTGTCAGTGTCTGCCGACCCTGCAAGCTCATACCATTCGTCGTCAGGCAGTGCGTTGCCGTTTGTGTCCTGGCTCACCATGACGATGCCCGGTTCGCTGCTGCCGTCCGTCGCTCCCGGCGTTGCGGTGAAAGCGTTGCCTTTTATGTAAATGTCATATTCTCCGGACACGTTTTTCACGGGATGCGAGAAATGGAATGTGATGTATCCTCCGTACGCTCCGAGCGACACCAGTCCTCCGTTGTCGTTAGCCAGGGCGTCGGTGCATTTCTGCACCATTGTCTGCTGCGTGTCGCCGGGCGTGTAGAGAGGCATGACGTTCACGAACTGTCCGGGTGCGGGTACATATTCGTCCACGGCGATGATGTATGGATTTGTTCCTGCCGGAGGCTGCGGCTTACTGTCGATGGCCGCGCCGTGGCTTACGAACGCCGCACGGGAGGGTATGTCTCCCGTCGTGACGCGCCAGCGGAATTTCCCGTTGCGGTCGAAGCAGAGCAGTTCTCCTGACGACACATAGTTCTTTGCGTCCATGAGGAAGAAGTCTCGTGTATAGGGGTTCACCTTTATGCCGTATGGCATAGTGACGGCCTTGGCCTCGTCGGCATCGAAGATGTCTGTTTGCAGAATGTCGTGTGTGCGCACATTGACAAGCCCCATTGATATGGTCTGCGTCATTGTCTTCTCGTTACGGTCAACACCTATATAATATAATGTGTCTCCTACGATGTCCATCTCCGAGACTGCTATGTCGAGGCTTCCTCCCACCGACATTCCTCCGTCGGGTGCCGGTGTCAGCCACGAGAGCGACGGCGGTATGTCGCGATAGTCTCCCCGGCTGCTCACCCACAGCTGCCCGTATCTGTCGGCTCGGAGACGGTGCAGGTTCGGTGCCACACAAATCTTTCGTTCTTCGCACATAGTGGCGAGGTTGACGACAGAGACGGTGTTGTCATAGTCCGGCACGCGGTAGCCTCCCGAGTTCGCCACATAGAGGCGTCCGTCGCAGACAGCCATCTCTTCCGGCTGATATCCCACGACGACAGAATCCGTTTTCTGCAGCGTCAGCGTGTCTATCTTATATACCCTCCCGAGCTGTGCGTCGCCGCTGATGCGTACGGGTCCCACATACGACGAGACGTATGCGTAGCCTTTGTCGAATGCGACGAACCTGCAGTTTGGAATGTCTATCTGTCCTATTCTGCGGCATGAATCCGCCGTACACACCTCGACTTTGTTCGAGCAGTTGACAACAATCCACAGCCGGCTGCCGTAGAGCTGTATGTCGTTGCCCACGTCGCCGAGTTCTTTCACTGTCGATGGGTTGCGTGCCGCGAAGATGTTTCGTTGGTAGTGTACCAGACCGTCAGCCGCCGAGAGGTCGAGATAGTCTATGGTGCATTTGTTCGAGCCCATATTGCCTTCGTTGACGAGATACATCCCCCCGATGCCTTCGCCTGTCCCCGCCGACGGTATGACGGTGTCCTGCATCGGCACGACAAACTCGTCGTCGCGGCATGACGTGCAGACAACTGTCAGGCTAAAAGCTGATATCAGCACCGACCGCATAGTTGCGTTTCGGCATAGGATAGTTGAGAATGACATCATAATCTTGTGAGAAGAGGTTGTTTACTTCCATTGTCAGCCGCAGTTCGGTATTCTTGCGGCGTGTCGTGAAGACAATGTTGAGGTCTGATGTGTACCAGGGCTGCACGAGGTTATACACGATGTTCTCCTGCTGCGAGTATCGTTTTCCCGTGTAGATGAACGAATAGTTGAGCGCCCACCCCTTCCATCCGGCTCCTATCATCACCGAGCCGGAGTTGTATGGTATGTATGCTATCTGGTCGCGGTAGTATGAAGAAGAGGGGTCGGTCACGTCGCGTGCATCCTGATATGTGTATTGCAGCCGTGCCTGCAGCCGTGTGTCGCGCATAGGGCAGAGAGTGATGTCGGCGGACAGGTCAATGCCCGTGATATCGACCTTTCCGAGATTCATCATAGTCCATCTGAACTGCTGTCCCTTCGGGTAGGCGATGATTTTGTCCGTGATGCGGTTGTAGTAGATGTCGGCAGTGATGCGCAGCCGTTGCAGCATGGAGTTCAAGCGTCCGCGGCTGTATTCCGCCCCGGCGTCGAGCTGCAGAGCCGTCTCCGGGCGCAGGGCGGCATTCCCCATGTCAGCATAGTAGAGATCGTTGAAGGTCGGCATCCGGAAGCTGCGCTTGGCAAAGGCCCTGAATGCCATTGCGTCGTTGCCGAATGGCGTGAAGTTGACGAAGATGGCGGGTGTCCATCTGACAAGAGGCGACGGGCTGACGGCGTCTTCCAGCCTGTCGCTGACGATGTTTACAAGCAGGCTGCCCTGCACCTTCGCCTTCCCCAGGTCGGCGACAGTGGCGAGGGCCGCCATGCCGTGCAGGCGTTCGGGGAAGTAGCAAAGCGGCATGTCCGACCATAGCGTGCTCCACCGCATGTCGCAGCACGCCGACATGTTCCATCCGGGCATGATTTCGAGCAGATGCGACGTGGAGAGATACATTTCCTGCTGCCTGTATCTGTTGTCCGCCATGTATGTCGTGGTGTCGCGGTTGACATAGTGGGTGTTGTAGCAGGCATATTTTGCGAGGATTCGTGCGCTGTATGCCGTGCTGACATTCTGCTGCCACCAGGCCTGCACAAAGGTGTTGCCGTCCGTCTGGCGTTCTTCCCTCTTCCACACGTTGTTCACTATGGCTCCCGGAATGCCTCGGTTGCTGTGGTAGGTGTATGCCTTTGCCCCCCACGACCCTCGCAGCAGGGTACCGTAGAGGTTCGCCTCGGCTCTCAGTGCGAGGATGTCCCCGTTCTGGCGTATGGCAGTGGTATCGTAGGCTACGGAGCCGTCGTAGTTCCTCCGTCTGTAACGGAAGGTGTAGTGTCCGTCAGACGAGAGCCCTCCCGTGCTGACCGACATGGCGATGCCTTTTGCCAGCCTCTGCTCCCAAACCCCGCTGATGCGCAGCATATTGCTGCTGCCGTATCTCACTTTTGTCTTCACGTTCGTCGTCCCGCCGTCGCTGAAGACGGGCTGGCGTGTGCGGATATACACCGTGCCGGCGTTTCCGAAGTCGGACGCCGTCTGGAAGATGGCGCTCTTCTGTCCGTTATACACGCTTATCTCCTCTACGTTGTCCATAGAGAGCTGTCCGAGGTCCGTCTGTCCGTTCTGTGCGTTGCCGAGTTCCACTCCGTCATAATACACTCCGAGATGCTGCGACCCCATCGAACGTATGTTGACGGTCTTTATCCCTCCCACACCGCCATAGTCCTTCACCTGTATTCCGCTGAAGAAGCGCAGTGCGTCGGCAACAGACACGGTGTTCAGCGCCTTCAGCTGTGCGCCTTTCAGTGTCTGCGGCGGGATGATGTCGCGTCCCTTGCTTCCCACCACCGTTACTTCTCCGATGGCATATACGCTGTCGTTTCTGATATCTGCCGCCTGCGGTGCGCCTTGCGCTGCCGCAATCCATGGCATGGCGGCTATCAGAATGATGAGCAATGAATAACTAAACAATGAAGAATTATTTTTTGGGGGATTGTTTTTTTGTGACTGCAACGATGTTTTTTACGACAACGATGTCTTTTTTTAACGACAACAGAGACAACAGAAACAACTGGAAGAACGGACGCAACTGCGGGATGTCACGAGGTGACATACAACGGAGACAACAAGATTTCTGTTGCCAACTGAAGAGTTGCTGTTGCTCTCGTTGTCCTTGTTGTCGCCTCCCGGAAAAGACAAGACTGCCAACCCCGTCAACATGAAACAAGACAAAGACAAGAGACAGTCGTCGGGTAGTCAACGGAAAAGGGATTGCGTGAAAATGAAAAATGAGAAATGAGAAATGAGAGAGTGTGCGAGCATTCTCCCACCCTCTCTCATTGCGTCACGAGCATCTGAGCAGCTGTCCCACCTTCAGGCGCTTCGTCTTCTTTATGCGGTTGAGGCGGCACAGCTCTTCAACCGTGATGCCCCTTTTCTGTGCGATGGAGAATAGCGTCTCCCCCTTCCGCACCTTATGATAGCTTGTCTGCTGAGTTCCAGGCGTCTCGTCCGTCGCCGTTGCGGCAGCCACCTCCTCTGTTCCCAGCACCTGCTCTCGGGTGTATCCTCCGCCGTTCACCTTTCCGCGCAGGCGGTTCGCCTCGTGCGATTCTGCCATGAAGGTGTTCTTTCTGAAGAGATACGTGTCTGCCACGACATCCTGGTTTCTGAAGTCGAAGAGGATGGCGGGGTTTATCGCCACGCCGCAGAGGCGCGTCTCGAAGTGCAGGTGCGAGCCTGTGCTCCTTCCCGTGTTTCCCCCGAGGGCGATGACGTCTCCCGCCCTTACGTTCTGGTTCTCCGCCGCGATGATTTTCGAGCAGTGGGCGTAGATGGTCTCAAGCCCGTTGTTGTGTCTCACCACGATATAGTGTCCGTATCCCGACGGCTCGTACTTCACCATCCTCACCTTCCCCGAGAAGGCTGAGCGTATGGAATCGCCGATATACACCTTTATGTCTATGCCCTTATGCTGCCGTCCCCATCTCGGGCCGAAGTTTGACGTTACGACGCGCGAGGGCGTGGGCATACAGAAATGTCTGAGGTTGATGAGGAAAGAATCGGGCAGCTCCGTCGCTCTGTGCGCATAGACATTGTTCCAGTCTTCATAGAGGTCGGCGGCGGGCGAGGCGGCCTGCTCGCGGTGTATGAGGTCTTTCAGGGCAAGGGTGTCAACGGCTTTCATCTTCCGGTCAACGGGAGCCTGGCGCGCAAGCATGTCCTGAGCCTCGACGCTGAGGGCGGTGAATAACAGTGTAGCGATGGCAAACAATACCTTTGACGATATACTTTTTGTTTCTGTCATTTTCTGATATATGGGTGTTTAGTCGGTTAGGTCCATCCCCCTGTCCCCGCGTCATGACATGCAAGAAAATCACAATGCCATAGCCCCGGGAGACATACGTGGGACAAGCGTAAAAACAGCCGCAGAGGGTCACGCCCTGCGCATATTCGTTGCAAAGTTAGTGAATAATTATGGAAATATTGACATATAACAAGGTTATTAATACTTATTTAACGCATTTTAACCACAGAGACGGGAGGCGGGAAAAGCGGTTAAAAAGTATTAAAAGACACGGCGCAATGTGCTTTGTTACGGGAGAATGAGCTATATTTGCAGGCGTATAACCGTCATCGACAACAAAAAAAACTCGTCAACAGAAAACGTATGCCATACAATTTTGACCGCATCATCGACCGCCGCGGCAGCCACGACTACAAGCATGGTATGCTGGCGGAACGTTTCGGCGACGCCTCCCTCCTCCCGCTGTGGGTGGCAGACATGGACTTCGCCACGCCGGACTTTATCATCGAGGCGCTGCGCAGGCGGCTGGATCATCCTATCCTGGGCTACACCATGATTCCGGACGAATACTGGCAGAGCGTGGCAGACTGGGTGGCCTCGCACCACGGCTGGCGGCCGGAGCGCGAATGGCTCAGCTACATCCCCGGCATCGTGAAGGGCATCGGCATGGCAATGAATGTCTTCACCTCGCCCGGCGACAAAATCATCATCCAGCCGCCCGTGTATCACCCCTTCCGCCTCACGCCCGAGGGCAACGGCAGGGAGGTGGTGTGCAACCCCCTCTTACTCAACGCCGACGGCAGCTACAGCATGGACTTCCGGAATCTCGAGGAGGTGTGCGACGCGAGATGCCGCATGCTTCTCCTGAGCAACCCCCACAACCCCGCCGGGATATGCTGGGATCGCAGGACACTGACACGGCTTGCCCGCTTCTGCCACGACCACAACATCATAGTCGTCAGCGACGAGATACACTGCGACATGACATTGTTCGGCAACCGCCACATACCCTTCGCCACGGTGTCCGAAGAGGCTGCGGAATGCAGCATCACGTTCCAGGCACCGTCGAAGACATTCAACATCGCCGGCGTGGTGTCGTCATACAGCATCATAGTCAACAGCAGCCTGCGCGAACGCTTCTACGGCTGGCTGTCGGCCAACGAGCTTGGCGAGCCCCCGCTCTTCTCCACCATAGCCACCATAGCCGCCTTCCGTCACGGCGAGGAGTGGCGACGCGAGATGTTGAGGTATGTCGAGGAGAACATCCTCTTCGTCGAGCGATACATCGCAGACCATATCCCAGGCATCCGTGTCCTTCGCCCGCAGGCGTCGTTCCTCGTCTGGCTCGACTGCCGCGGCATGGGGCTCTCCCACCATGAGCTTCAGGAACTCTTCGTGAAGAAGGCACGGCTTGCCCTCAACGACGGCGCAATGTTCGGGGTGGGCACGTCGCCCAACTGCGGCGCAGGCTTCATGCGCCTGAATGTCGGCACACCGCGAGCCGTACTCGCCGAAGCGCTCGAACGCCTCAAGGCGGCGATATGAGTGCCCTGACGGCGCTTTCCCATTTTGACTTATACCCGACAAAGGGCTGCATCTTCACAGATGCAGCCCTTCTGCGTTTAGATGAATAAACATATATATATTAATGTTTGTTCTCGGTCTCGAGATCCATCAGCACACGTCCGATGAATGCAATGTCCGTTGCCGGCATGCCGGCGAGGCGGCTGCGTATGAGTTTCGCCGCGCGTTGTTTCGTCTGCTCCGGCGCATCTTTCAGGGCGGTGGCCATGCCGTAGTAGATGGAGAAGCTCTTTTCGCCGCATTTTTCACCCGCGTTCTCCTCTACGGCATCGAGGTATTTCGCGAGGTCGCCGGTGGCGTAGGCGTCGAGGACGGCAACAATGCCTTGGTTCTCCGGTGTGTTGGCGAAATCGAATGTCATCAGCTGCCGGCGGAAGAGGTCGTACTGAGCCTTGTCGAAAGGATAGTAGAATGTCACCATTGTCTGAAGCTCGTTGCCGTAGGCTTTCTGCAGCAGGGTGTCGGCTTCAGCGCGGTCGGCTTTCTTTGCCTTGTCTCTGTTGTTGAAGAGGAACTGCATCTTCTCGTCGGCGGTGCGGCTGCAGTAGTCGGTGTAGATGAAGAAATTCTCTTTCGAGAGTTTCTCTTTCTCGGAGAGGGAGTTGAAATAATCGTTTATGATGCTGTCGAGAGTCTGCTGTTTCTCCTCTCTGCCCTTTCTGGAGTTGTATATCTCATCGTTGAGCATGGCGGCGTATGCCTTTATGAGGCGCGGCGTGCGTTCTCCGGCGTCGTATCTCGCCCTTATCTTCTCCGGCGTGAGTTCGTTGTCGCTGAGGCGGTCGATGTCGGCAATGAAGGCATCGGCGGATCCGCCGCCCGTCTTTCTGTTTATCTCGTTGCCGTCAGCATCGAAGATGACGAACGTGGGATAGGCGGTGATGTTGGATTTCTTCACGAGCTCGGGCTCTTCTTTCTCCGCATCGTATTTCACGCAGACGAAGCGTGCGTTCATGAACTCTCCCACCTTCTGCTGGGGGAAGACATCGCGTGCCATCATCTTGCACGGTCCGCACCATGAGGTGTAGAAATCCACGAAGACGAGTTTCTTCTCTGCCTTTGCCGCCTTCATGGCCTCTGCAAACGAGATGTGGCGGAAATTGGTCTGTGCCACTGCGCCGAATGCCAGCGTCAGTATGGCGATAATTGAAAGTGTCCTTTTCATTTTTTTATTATGTGAATGGATGATTGCTTATGAGAAGCGCCCCCCCTCAGAGGGAGGGGAAACGCAGTTTCAGTCGCTTGTCGGGAAGATGGGCATCGGGCTGTAACCGCTCACAGACACGTTGAAATATCCGATGACAGACGGTGTGGTGCGGCGCACGGCACGGATTCTTCCGTTTCCCTGAGCCTTCATGTACGGCGCATCTGTCGGCACTCCGCCCACGAGGCTGTCGTAGAAGAAGATGCTGTATGTGTCGCCCTTCTGTTCTGCGACGATGAGGTTGTCGAAATCGTATGTCCCGCCGTATAGGTCGCAGAGCCATTGGTTTGTGACAAAAGTGATGTTGCCGCTGATGCCGGGGAGGGAGATCTCCACCTCCGTCCCGTTCTCCCATCCGTATCCGTAGAGCCTGCCTCCATCCACGGCATAGATGTATGCCGCGCTGCCTCCGCATGCCGCCACGCATGTGGCGTTGCTGATGTGTAGCGACGGGTCGAGGGGGCGTTTCTCTATCAGCTCTCCGAAGTTGCTGTCGATGAGATAGAGGAATCGTTTCGCCTTTGCGGCGTCCTCAGTGAGATACCATACGGTCTCCGTGCCTCCCGTGCGGTTGATGCCGCTTGCGATGCATGTCTCGTTGCTTGTCGGGTCGGCAATGATTTCCATGGCGTACCTGCAGTTATAGTCGATGCTGTAGATGCCGTGGTTGTCGTTGTCCCATACCGCCATGCCAGTGCCGCCCTGTCCCAGCATCTGCATGTGTTTGCTGTAGTTGCCCTCGACGGCAGGCAGACCGTATTTGCCGGTAGAGAGTCCGAAGTCAGTGCCGTAGGCCTTTGCGCCTACGCCGTTGTCAGCTACGAGGAAAGCGGCGAAATATCCGTTCACGATGTTGCGGTAGTTGGCGGTGTTCTCTTCTCCGGCATAGGATATGGTTGTCTTGTCGAACACCTTCTTCATGTCTTCCGCACGGTATGATTCGTAGCTTGTCTCGGTGAAGACATTGACGGTGTTTATTGCCGTCATCTCCTCCGTGTCTGGGTCGATGCAGTTCTGTCCGTAAAGGACTGCGATGTTGACGGGCTTTCCGCTGACGGGGTTTCCGTACATGTTGGTTATGATGTTCTCGCCCAGTCCTCCGTCAGACGCCACGATGTCGAGGTCTGTATTTCCGTCGGCTGTCTCCTTCAGGATATAGAATGCGTCAGCAAACTGCGTCTTCACGTTGAGTGTCATGCTTTGCAGCTTGGCGAGTCCGTTTGAGCGCGACTTCACTTCCAGAGCGACGGTGTATGTGCCTGACGCAAGGTTCACCTCGTAGTCGAGGTTGCGTTCGCGGCTGATGCAGTTAGTCCTGAAGCCGTCCTCTTCCTCTGTCCACTCCTGATAGATATACCATGCATACTCCAGGTCGGCATCGCCGAAGGTGCTTTCTATCACGGGTGTCACCATGAGATGGTTTCCGGCGTATGAGATTACCGACTGTGCCGGCATCTCTGCTATCTCTATGTCGCCCACCGCCGAGAGGTCGCCGAGAGTGCTGTCGTCGCTGTAGCATGCGGCGAGCATGGCGGCGAGAGACATCGCGAGCGCGATATTGATGATATGTTTTTTCATTTTTCGGATGATAGTTCTTGATTGTTATATAAATAATAATGTATAAGAGGCGCTGTCAGAAGCGGTCGTCACCACCAGCTTGCGGGTGTGAAGTCCACCTCCGTTCCGTCAGCCTCGCGCCAGACGTCAAGTCCCTGCGCCATGCGTCTTGCGTTCTCTTCTGCGAGACGTTTCGCAAACACCTGGTCCATATAGTCCAGATACCCGCTGTCAGTGTTGTACAGTTCGGTGATATAGGTGTCGTCCCACGGCTGTCCGCTCCATTCAATCATGAGCTGATGTTTCATCTCGCCGTAATATCCGAAGGTGTAGTCGAGACGGAACTCGTCCCATACGGACGGTTTCGAGAGGCGGTCGGTGATGGCAACGATGCATTCCTGCATGCAGCTGTATCCCGCCTTGAAGCTTGCGTTCTCCCTGAATCGTATCTTCAGCATGAGGGTCTTGTCCTGCTGTCGTGCCGCGCGCTTCACGATGACCGGCACTTTGAACATTGTCTCACCCGCCTTGACAACCTGTATTCTCTTTGCCTCATCTGTATCGAATGACGCATAGTCAGTTCCCGGCACGGCATTCTCCTCGCCTTCTATCATTACCTGCTCCAGATCATACTGTCTGTCGTAGTCGGCGACAAAGCCCATTGTCTGCGCCACCACCCATACGGTGTCCTGCGTGATGTCGCCCGAGAACTTGAAGTTGTATATCGTAGGTTTATCGACAACGGCATATCCGTACTTGATATCCTCTGTCGTGGCATATCCGTCGCCGTTTGTCGTCTTGAAGCAGAAGTTGAGGCGGCAGTCGGGGTTGTCGTACGCCTGCAGGTCCTTCTCGCACGATGTCAGCGACATCACGGCGGCGGCAGCCATTGCGCATAGTGTCTTGAAAGTGTAGTGTTTCATATCAGTCTTGTTTGTTTTGTTATCTGTCTATAGTATGCAGTCCGGATGTCATATCGAGGGGTCGTATTCCGTTTCCGGCAGCGGGAGGATATATGTCAGTTCGTCTGCGACACCTTTCCACCATTTTATTTCCTTCGCCCCGGTGCGTTTATATACGAAGAACATCTGTCCTTCGCCGTAGAACTCCCGGCGGTATTCATCCACAATCCATTTCTTCACGTCATCTGTCGATGCGAATGGTGTGGCAGCCGCCACGTTATGCGAGAGCATATACTGCCGGTGCAGCTCATTCACCTCATCGAGGCTGGCGGAGGTCTCCATAGCGATGAGGTAGATTTCCGATGTCCTCAGCATCGGCATGATCTGATAGTAGAGCGACTGGCTTTGTGCGTCGTCGCTGAAGCTGTACCGCTTGAAGCCGCACCACAGTCTTGCCGACGAATCCAACAGCCTCTGGTTCCACAAGGCGTTGTATCTGTTGTGCGCCTCGGTGTTCTCTCCGGCGAAGAGCTCGGCGAGCATCGTCGTGCTCAGCACCTGGTTCGTGTTGCGGTAGCGCGCATTGTCGTCGTTGAGCGTGAAGACGGGCGCCGCCACGCTCTTGATGTCGTATCTGCTGAGCGAGAAGAAGCATTCGTTTGGGCAGGCGAGGTATCCGTGCTGGTAGTCTGCCAGTCCGCTGAGTGGTCTGACCGCCGTTCCGTCGGGCAGTTTTGCGTCTATCAGCTCCCTTGCTATGCTGTATGCCGTCTGGCGGTCACCGGTGTAGAGCGCCATGCGTGCGTGCAGCGCGCGCACCGCCCAGTAGTTCAGCCGCATCTGTCTGAAGAGCAGGAAACTGTTAGTCACATACTCATCGTCGGTGGATGTCATTTCGCTGAAAGGGAACTGCGTTGCTGGGTCGTTGTCTTTCAGCAGCCTCTCTGCCGTCTCGATGTCCTGCTTCAGCTTCTCGGTGTATTCAGCAAACGAGTAGTATGGCGGAATCTCGTCTATTGTCGTAGCCTCTGAGTAAGGCAGCCTCACCTGTTTCCCTCCGCCCTGCGGCATCTGTCCGAAGAGGCGCAGGATGTCGAGCTGGCAGTATGCGCGTATGGCATGCGCCTCGCCTGTGATGATTTCGCGCATACCTTCTGTCTTCAGCGCGTCAGAATGCAGTCCTGCGTTCTTTATGATGAGGTTAGCCTGTGTGATGGTTTTGAAAAGCGAGGTATAGAGAGCCTTCACCGCTTTCTTTGCGTTGTCGCCGTCATAGTCGTGGGTGTAGAGCTCGTAGTCGTCCTTGTTTGTCGTCCTGTTGTGTATCACCCACAGGTTGGCGAGGTTCTCGACATTTGTCAGTGTCATGCGTTTGCCGTAGGCATCGTCAGACGCCATCTCCATATAACATCCGGTGAGAGCGGTCTGGAATCCGTTCTCTGTCGAGAACTGGTCTGCTTCTTTCTGCTCTGTGTCGGGGCGTACGTCAAGCCAGTCGTTGCACGATGTCATGACGAATGCAGAAAGAATGACGGCAGCCAGGATGTTATGTCTTCTTGAAAAATGTATTTTCATAATCTTTTGTCTGAATCTTTGATTTGTCGAATATCTGTTTTCGTTATTGTCCGTTATGCCGTTGTCAGAAGAGCAGTTTTATGCTTCCCTGAATGTTACGTGCATAAGGATAGCTTGTTCCGCGTTCCTGCTTGATGCTTCCCCAGTGTATGAGGTCGGATGCGTTGACGCCGAACGTTATTGACTGCACCTTCAGGGTGTTTCTCACCCATTTGCTGTCCCATCTGTACTGCAGGCTTGCCGACGAGAGTTCGAGGACGTTGTCCTCCATGACGAAGCGTGATGTGGCGCGTGTCTCCTCGGTGCTGTATCCCTTGAAGAATGTGACGTCGCCGGGCTTCATCCATCTGTCGGTCAGAGCGCGGCGGTCAACGTTCTGATCCATGAGGTCGTAGATGCTCACCTCGACCTTGTCGAGCAGTGTGCTGTTGTAACTGTATCCGCCCCAGTAGTATGAGAAGGTGCAGTTCAGCGTCCAGTTCTTGTAGCGGAGGATATTGCTGAAGTTTCCGCGGTATTTCGGGTCGGCCTGTCCGCAGAAGACTTTGTCTCCGGCTTTCCATGTGTCGGTGATGTCACCGTTGCGGTCGATGAAGATTTCCTTGCCTGTCGAGGGGTCGATGCCGAGCGACTGTACGGCGTAGATGGCATTCTGGGGGCGTCCTTCGTAGAAGAGGTTTGCCACGTCCACGTCCTGTTCCCTGTACGTCTCGGTCTGTTCCTTCACGGCTTCAGAGAGTTTGCTTATCCAGTTTTTGTTATACACGAGCTGCCCGGTCATCATCCATGTGAAGTCGTTGTTGAGGTCGCGTATAGGGAATCCGCTGAGCGAGAGTTCCCATCCGCGGTTTTTCACCTCTCCTACATTTGCGATGTAAGAGTTGATGCCCATGCTCGACGGCAGGTTCATGCTTGAGAGTAGGTTTGATGTCTTCTTGTCGTAGAAGTTGAACTCGCCTTTCAGTCTGCCGTTGAACATTGCAAATTCCGTTCCGATGTTCAGCTCGCGAGTGTTCTGCCATGTCAGTCCCGGGTTTCCCCATGCCGTGAGCTGCGCTCCGTTCCAGTTCATGTATTTGTTGTCAGTGATGGTTCTGTAGATGGTGTTGGCTCCCGCTCCGCTGCCGGTCTGCGAGCCTACTTCGCCAAGCGAAGCCTTCAGACGCAGTATGTTCAGCAGTCCGTTTTTCTTGAACCATCGCTCGTTGTGCATGTTCCATCCTATGCCCGCCGACCAGAACGGCGCCCATTTGTTGTCGCTGCCGAATGTGGAGCTGCCGTCGGCGCGGTACGAGAGGTCGATGTAGTATCGTGCGTCGTAGGTGTAGTTGACGTTTCCTGTCAGTCCGATGCGTCTCACGGTAGATTTCGATCCGCTCGGCGTGCCGTTTTTCGCATACTGCCGTGCGTTGCCGAGGAAGGGCTTGTCGCTGTCGGATATGCCCTCCACCTCGAAGAGGTATGACGTGCTCTTGCTCTCAGAGACGGAGTAGTCTGCTCCGACATACAGCTGGTGCTTGTCGGCGAAGACATGGCTGTAGGCGAGGGTGGCGTTGCCGTCGTAGCTGTAGCCGTCGCCCGTGCCGTATCTGTACAGTCCGCGGCGCAGGAAGCCCTCGTCGGTGGAGTATTCGTCGTAGTGTCCGTAGGTGTCGGTGGTGAAGTAAGAGTGTTCTGCGGGCAGGAAATAGTCTGACGAGTTTGTCAGCTTGCTGATGCCGAACTGTCCGCGGAAGGTGAGGTCAGGTATGATCTTCCATTCTATGGCGAAGTTGTTTGTCAGTGTCTCGTGTCCCGTTTTGTCTATGGTGTTGAGCAGTGCGTCGTAGAGAGGGTTTGCCTCGCCACGTCCGCGCGACGGACCGAGGAAGTTCTCGAAATATTGTTTCACCGTCCCGTCTTCATCGTACGGGATGTCGTACGGCTGCAGCGCGACATACTGGCTGAAGGCTCCGTAGTTGCTCTCGTTAGAGCGCACCATGCCGTATGTGGTGTAGTTCTTGAACGTCACGTTCTTGATGTTGTATATGAGCTGTATGCTTCCGTTGAACGAGCGGCGGTATGAATTTTTCATCGCGCCCTCCGTGTCCTTGTAGTTGGCGCCGACAGCCCAGCGGAACTCGTTGCTTCCGCCTTCGAGACGCAGGTTGTAGTGCGAGCCGACGCCGGTGCGGATAGGTTTGTCTATCCAGTCGGTGGTGGCTCCGGAGAGCACGCGCTGCAGCTTCTGGTTGTAAACCTGCTGGTAGTTGTAGTCGTTTGTCGTGTATTCGGAGTTGTAGAGGCGGAGCGAGTTCTCGAGCGCGAGCTTCTCCTGTGCGTTGAGATAGTCGTACGACGTGAGGTCGGGGGCCTCGATGTCGATGCCTATCTCTGCGTTGATGCGCAGTTTTCCGGCCTCCGGCTGGCGTGTGGTGACGACAATGACGCCGTTAGAGCCGCGCGAGCCGTAGATGGCTGTGGCGGCGGCGTCTTTCAGGATGTTGATGGATTCTATTTCCTCGTCGTTGTAGTCCATCAGTTTCTCGAGCGAGATTTCGAAGCCGTCGAGAATGATGAGAGGCGTGTTGACGGCGTTGCCGGTAGATTCGTTGAACTCCTGCACGCTCATGGGTAGCGACGAGTTGCCGCGGATGTTGATTTGCGGCAGGTTGTTAGGGTCGCTGCCCGCCAGGTTGTTCACCTGAAAGTTCATCGAGGCGTCGATGGTCTTCAGTGTCTGCAGCAGGTTCTGTCCCTTGTGCAGACTGAGTTCCTCGCTGCTGATCTGCGAGACGGCGCCGGTGTAGCTCTCTTTCGCCTTCTTGAAGATGCCGGTTACGACAACCTCTCCCACCGCCTTGCTGTCTTCTTCCATCGTGATGTCCATCTGCTGCCGAAGGGGCAGGGTGACGGTCTTCATGCCGATGCATGTCACCTGCACGTTCTTAGTGCCGGACATCATGTAGTCGAACGCATAGGCGCCGTTGACATCTGTCACCGCCATGGCTGTCGTCCCGAGCACCTTCACCTGCGCCCCGATGATGGGCTCGCCTTTCTTGTCGCGGACATATCCGCCGTAGGACTTCATCTTCCGGCTTTCGTCGCCCTTTGCCTGGCGCATCGTCACCTTGATGAACTTGCCTTCGACCTTATAGACGAACGGCTTGTCGCGGAGCACGTAATCCACAATCTCCATGAATTTCATGTCCTTCACCGAGCCGTTGACCCTGTATTTCTCCACATCGTCGAAGGTGAAGAGGAACTTGTAGTCAGACGACTTCTCCAATCTCAGCAGCACGCTCGACAACTGCTCGTTCTGGAATGTCATCGACAGACGAACGTCATTGTCTTGCGCAAAAGCTGCAACGGTCAGTGTCAGCATCGCCAACAGTGCCATGAATGCTTTCTTCATAATTCTTCTGCTTGGTTTTGTGTTTATTGTATTATTTGTTTTATTAGTTGACGGGTTGATAGTATTTCAGTTGACGTGTATCTCAGTTAGCAACAGTAATCTTGTTGTCGGCCTAAAACAAGGCAACAGTAATCTTGTTGTCGGCCTAAAACAACGTTTTATACACAAATAGAACGCACGAGAAGCAAAATCGGTTACGGAAAAGCAAATAAATTTACTTTTTTCTTACATTTCGGTTTCTTTTTTGTAACTTTGCCGTCAAAATTTCAGCCGTCTATGGACAACAGCCATATCTTCGACACACTTTTCAGCCGCCACTACGACGAACTCTTCTTCTTCGCCCGACGCTATCTCCAGGACGAAGAAGACTGTCATGATGTGGTGTCGGCGGTGTTCGAGAGCGTATGGCGTAACATGAACCACCTTGACATGGAGAACATCCGGCACTATCTCTACGCCGTTGTCCGCAGCCGCTGCATCGACCATCTGCGCCGAACGGCGAAGCACAAGGCGTATGTAGATTATGCAGCCATGATGTCTGCCATCGCCACAGAGCCCGACCGGCTTGACGAACAGGACGAACGCCTCGCCATAGTCCGCCGACTGCTCGACGAGATGGGTCCCCCCACCAACGACATCCTATGCGCCTGCTATGTCGAGGGGAAGAAATACCGGGAGGTGGCGGAGGACATGAAAATCAGCATCTCTACTGTTAAGAAACATATCGTGAAGGCGCTGAAATTCATAAGAGAATATAAAAAACTGCCAAAACCATAACCGTTTCAACTTTCCGTGCGTTATACTTTTTAGATTGGCGACGAAGCAAGCTGTCAACTATATATAATATAATGTAAACACAATGCTTGAAGAAAAACTGACCATAACCGAGCAACAGGCTCTCGACATAGCAGAGAATCCGGCAGACATCACGCCGGAACAGCTTGAGGCACTCTTGTCTGACACCGATCTGCGCAAAGAGCTGGACGAGGTGGAGGGCTTGCGACAGGCGGTGCGTCAGGCACGCTGCACGACAGATACAGAAGAACGGCTGAGGGCATGGCACCGCACACACGACGACAATCCAGACACCGCGACAGACAACAGCGGACACTCTGCAAAGCACGGGACACTGATACGCAGCCTGCTGCGCATCGCAGCCGTGTTTGCGGGTGTCGTGGCGATTGCCGCAATCTACAGCCTCTACGGCACGGCAGACAATGCCGGCACGGCAGCCGTACATGAGAAAGGACAGCAGACCGTCTTCACCGCCGACACTGAGGAGAAGGACGTCACACTCGCGGCGCACGGAAAGAACATCGCGCTGAAGCAACCGAAGTCGGCGCGACAGACTGTCATCACCAAGTCAGACCTCGAGGCTCTGCTCGCCGACGCCTCAGCCACCGAACAGCTGACACTCACCGTGCCGTACGGCAGGACGGCGGATGTCACGCTGCCCGACGGCTCGACTGTATATATGCACCCCGGAGCCCGCATCGTCTTCCCCAACCGCTTCGCAGGCTCCCACCGCATCGTGAAGTTCGAGGGCGAGGCATATTTCTGCGTGGCACACGACGCCGCCCACCCCTTTGTAGTGAAGAGCGGCGCAATGGAGACTACGGTGCTCGGCACGGAGTTCAACATCTCCACCACACGCCGCGAGGTGTGTCTCGTGAAAGGCAGCGTGCGCCTCGATGTCACGACGGACGCGGCAGCGGCGGAGACAAAGCCCGTGACACTGGAGCCTAACCAGGCTGCAACACTCAACGGCACGACGTTCAGCGTGGCGAAGGCCGACGTCACGCCATACGAGTTCTGGCGAGACGGATACCTCTATTTCGGAAACAGCACCCTTCAGGACATCATGGAAGAGATAGGGCGGACGTTCAACATGACCGTCGTCTTCCGTAACGCAGAGCTGCTGCGGTGCCGGATGCGCTTCATCGCGCCACGCACCGAGGGCGTGGCAGCTGCCGTCGATGCCGTCAACAGCATGAAGAAAGGCGTTGTCTCGGTAAAGGGCAACACGATATACGTTGACTGACACACCGCCCGCAGCAAGGCATATCACACTGACAGACCACCCGGCACAGACGTGCCGGGTTTTTTCGTTCTGCCCCATATCCGCATTGCGCCACACCGCCTGCACCAGCACGATATGGAACACACGCCGCACAAAAGACAGGGCGGAGAGGGCGGCGGAATTTGACGCTACAGCAAGGTTGTGAACTTTGACGGCGCGCGAGAATCGTCTGTAGGCACACGAAGGGGAAGGCGGCGGCGTACAGACAATTCTACGACGTTTTCCGCAAGACGCTGTAAGACAACACATTGCCGCATCCGACGCGGCAAAACGGATATCCCGGACGGCTGAAAAAGGCGGAAAAACGCCGCAAGTTTGACTTTCCTGCATCGCAAGACAGTCAAAGTGGGACGCCAAGACTGACTATCTTGCATCGCAAGATTGACTATTTTGCCTCGCGAGATTGACTATTTTGCATCGCGAGACAGAAAAAACAGGCTTGCAAGGCTGTGAGACACGGTTTTGAAATGTTAATTTCCGGATTTCCCGTTGTCAAGATTTTTCGCACCCGCCTGTTCTGTCCGCCCTGGCAAGGCATACTGTCCGCCGCTGCGAAAAATGTGACAACCGTCAGCCACGGACAGGCTCCCGTTACACAGCCTGCCCGCACTGCCCTACCCTCCCGCCTTTCCGTCTCTCCCCTACATGAAAAACACAAAGATTTAAAATTATGAGGCGATTTTCTTTGTTTTCAGAAAAATATTTGTAACTTTGTGGCGTAAACATGCGTTTTTCTTTCTAACCTTTAACATTATACCTGCTATGATAACCACGCAAGACTATTGTCTCCCGTCTTTCCTGAAGTCCCGCTGCCTCACTGCTGCGGCTGTCGCCTGTCTCGCCATGTCGTCTGCCGACGCCGCGGCGCAGGATGTCGTGCGATATACCGGCACGGAACTGAGCGACCCTCACCGCCACGACGGCGGCCTGTCGCCTGTTGTCGGCGTGCATAACATCCAGATTATGCGCGCCAACCGCGAACACCCCGCACCGGAGAACGGCATGGGATGGACCTACAACCACCAGCCGATGATGGCATACTGGCACGGACGATTCTACGTACACTATCTCTGCGACCCGAAAGACGAGCAGGTGCCGCCAAGCCACACGCTCATGCAGTCCTCACGCGACGGCTACACATGGACCACTCCCGTCATGCTCTTCCCGGAATATGACGTGCCGGAGGGCTTCACAAAACCCGGCATCGAGGACGCGGCGCACAACATGAAGGCGGTGATGCACCAGAGGATGGGATTCTACGTCTCGGCTGACGACCGGCTATATGCCATCGGCTCGTACGGCGTGTGCCTATCGAAAAAAGACCATAACAACGACGGAAACGGCATCGGCCGCGTCATACGTGAGGTGAAGGACGACGGAACGCTCGGAAAGATATACTTCATCTACTACAACCACGACTTCAACGAGAAGAACACCGACTTCCCCAACTACCGCCGCGGCGACAAATACCTCCGCCGTGCCGTAGCCGAGATCTACGCCAACCCCCGCATCAGGATGCAGTGGGTGGAGGAGGCCGACCGGGAAGACCCGCTCATACCCCTGAACAAGCCCTACAAGGCATACAACGACTACACCCTGCCCGACGGACGCCTCGTCGCACTCTGGAAACACGCGCTGACCAGCATATCGGAAGACGGCGGCAACACATGGAGCGAACCTGTCGGAAGGGCGCCCGGCTTTGTCAACAGCAACGCGAAGATATGGGGACAGAGACTGTCGGACGGCACATACGCCACGGTGTATAACCCCTCGGAGTTCCGATGGCCGCTCGCCATATCGCTCTCTGCCGACGGACTGAACTACACGACGCTGAACCTCATCAACGGCGAGGTGCCGCCAATGCGATACGGAGGCAACTACAAATCGTTCGGACCGCAGTATGTCAGGGGCATACAGGAGGGCAACGGCACGCCGCCCGACGGAGACATGTGGCTCACATACTCGATGAACAAGGAGGACATGTGGGTGGCAAGGGTGCCTGTGCCCGTGAGAATCAACGCCACGGCACATGCCGACGACGATTTCTCGCGATACACGTCGTTGGCTGAACTGACCGACTGGAACATCTACTCGCCATTGCAGGCACCGGCGGGCTTCGAAGGCAAATGGCTAACGCTCGCTGACAGCGACAGGCACGACTACTGCCGCGTGGAGCGGAAGATTCCGCCGACACGCGAACTCGCCGTGGAGTTCACGCTAAAGGCGGGACAGAACAGCCACGGATGGCTGCAGGTGGAGTTTCTCGACAAGGACGGCGTGCCATGCTCGCGCCTTGAACTCACAGATACGGGAGAGATGCGATGCAAGGGCGGCGCACGATACGCACGCGTGATGACATACGAGCCGGACAAGGAATACCGCGTCAGGGCAGAACTGAGCGTCAGCACACGAACCGCAACGATATACATCGACGGAAAAAAGGCCGCCACACGAATGTTCTTCGCACCGGTGGAGAGCATCGAGCGCGTCATGATGCGAACGGGAACGATGCGACTCTATCCTACCGTAGATACACCCGCCGACTGGGACGGCATTCTGCCGGACGCAGGAGAGAGCGACAAGAAGGCGGTGTTCGCAATAGCAGATTTCAAGACAGCGCAACTGGAAGAGACCGCTGGCGGAAACACGGGACTGCAGCCGGCTGTGCTGAGATATGACGACTTCAGACACTACGTCGATTTCTTCAACGAGATGGAGGACGAGAACATCGTGCAGGCCATACCCAACGCCGGGGCATGGGACTGGATGAAACAGAACGTCCCCCTGTTCGAATGCTCGCAGAAAACGGTGGAGGAGATGTTCTGGTACAGATGGTGGACACTGAGAAAGCATATCGAGAAGACACCCGCAGGATGGGCGATGACTGAGTTTCTCGTCAAGCGGAACTACGCCGACAAATGGAAACTCATATCTTCGGGCGTGGGACACCACATACGAGAGAGCAGGTGGCTGCACGACAGGCAGTATCTCGACCAGATCATCAACACTTGGTATCACGGAAACGAGGGGAAACCGATGGCGAAATTCCTGAAATACTCGTCGTGGGTGCCGTCCTCAATCTGGGAACGCTATCTCGTTGACGGCAACAAGCAATGGGTCGTGAGCCAGCTCCCGGACATGGAGTGGGACTACAACTACTGGGTGACGACACACCGCCTGCCCAGCGGACTGATATGGCAGGAAGACGTGCGCGACGCCATGGAGGAGACCATCTCCGGCGGAAGGAAGAAACAATACGCGCGCCCGTCAATCAACAGCTACGTCTATGGCTCGGCAAAAGCCATCAGCTATGTGGCGCAGCTTGCCGGAGACGAGAAGAAGGCGGAGGCATACAGACTGAAGGCCGACACGCTGCAGAGGCTCACGGAGACACTGCTGTGGAACGAACGCCACCTCTTCTTCGAGACACACCGCGGAGATTCGAGCGCAAACGTGCGCGAGGCAATCGGCTTCATGCCATGGTATATGAAGATGCCGATAGACAACGCGAAATACGGCGTGGCATGGCAGCAGATTGCTGACGAGCAGGGATTCGACGCACCGTACGGCCTCACCACCGCCGAACGGCGCCACCCGGAGTTCCGCACGCACGGCGTAGGACAATGCGAATGGGACGGCGCAGTGTGGCCCTTCGCCACTTCACAGACACTGACGGGATATATCAACTACATCAACTCGCTGAACGAGAACGACACCACGCTGAACGCACACCGCATGACATTCTTCCGCCATGTGGAGAAATACGTTCAGTCGCAGCACATGAGGGGCAAACCGTACATCGGAGAATACCTCGACGAGACGACAGGCTACTGGCTGAAAGGCGACCAGGAACGCTCGAGATACTACAACCACTCGACCTTCAACGACATCATCATCACCGGCATCTGCGGCATACAGCCTCAGCCGTGCAACGCACTTGTCGTGAACCCGCTGCTGCCTGCCGGCGCCTGGACGTATTTCTGCCTTGACAACGTGCTGTATCACGGCCGCCGCATCACGGTGATATACGACATCGACGGCAAGCGATACCATCAGGGCAAGGGGCTCTCCGTCTTCGTCGATGGCGTGCTGAGAGCACATGCCGACACGTTGCGCAAACTCACCGTCACGCTCTGAGCCGCCCCGCCCCCGTCCCCATACCGTGTCATGCGACCAGGTCGCATGATAAAAAAAACACCCGCCCATGACAGCAAAACCATCAACACATATCCTTGCCGCCCTGCTGCTCCTTCTGCCCCTCACGGCAGAGGCACGGCTGACGGTGACAAAGGTGATGACAAACTATTCCGCCGCACTCGTGGCAACCGCCGCCCCACCCCATGCCGGATGGCAGATGACCTCTGACACACAGAACGACAGGCAGACGGCATACCGCATACGCATCTTCGACACCGCAACGGGGAAGAAAACCGCCGACACGGGGAAGGTGAAGAGCAGCCAGTCGCAACGGGTGCCGCTGTCGGTCGGCGAGGGAATGTACGAATGGCAGGTCATGGTGTGGGACAAGAACGGCAAGCCGTCGCCGTGGAGCACACGCACACAATTTGTCATGCAGACGGCGAAGACGGCATTCGGAAAGGCACAGTGGATAGGAGCCATAACGAAGCAGGACGCACACACGCCAGAAGGACGCATATATCACGGAAGCCAGCTGAAACAGACACGGCATCTGTGGGACAGGGTGGACACGCTGTCAAGACGCTCGATATATCTCAAAGGAACCTTCAGGACAAGGCGGAAGGTGCGCTGTGCAATGATGAACGTCTGCGGACTGGGATTCAACGAGGTGCGCATCGACGGAAGGAAAGTGGGAGACAGCGAGTTCGCACCGCTATGGAGCGACTACGACCGCTCTGTCTTCTACAACACATACGACGTCACGGAGATGATCGGCACGGGAGAGACAAGCGTCGAGGTGCTGCTCGGAAACGGATTCTACAACGAGCAGGGAGGCAGATACCACAAGCTGCGCATCAGCTTCGGACCGCCCACTCTGCTGATGAGACTGCACATCGTGTATGACGACGGCACGACAGACGACATCGTAACGGACAAGACATGGCAATACTCGCTCTCGGAGATAACGCTGAACAGCATCTACGGCGGCGAGGACTACGACGCACGCATACCGCGAAGGTGGAAACCCGTCGTGGTGCAGCAGTCGCCGAAGGGCGTGCTGCGACCGCAGCAGGCTCCGCCGGTGAAGGTGATGAGGCGCTACAAACCCGTCGCCTGCAAACTGCTGACACCCGAAGAATGCCGGAAGGCGGAGCCGGTAGCGAAACATGATATTCCAGACGGAACTTTCGTGCTCGACATGGGACAGAACATGGCGGGCGTGCCCGAGATAACAGTGACGGGCAGAAGGGGACAGAAAGTGACGATATATGTCGCGGAGACACTCACACCAGAGGGAGCCTGCAACCAACGGCAGACCGGCAGGCTGCACTCCTACTCTTATATTATAAAAGGTGAGGGAAAGGAGACTTACAGACCGCGATTCGCATACTACGGATTCAGATACATACAGGTGGAGGGAGCACGCCTCGACAACGAACTCGCACAGAGGCTGAAGGCTGACACAAAGACCGCCGGCAAGGCGGAAGAAATGCCGACAGTGACGGACATAACGGCGTGCTTCGTACACAACTCGGCGGAGAAGGTGTCGTCGTTCGAATGCAGCAACGCGCTCGTCAACCGCACGCATGAGATAATAGGCAACGCTGTGAGATCGAACATGCAGAGTGTCTTCACTGACTGCCCGCACCGCGAGAAGCTGGGATGGCTGGAACAGGACTGGCTGAACGGCATCGGACTGTTCTCAAACTACGACCTCACCACCTTCGCACCACAGCTCGAACAGGTCATCGCCGACGCACAGTATGCGTCGGGCGCCGTACCGACGACAGCTCCGGAATATGTGGTGTTCCACGGACCGGGGATGGATGCCTTCGCCGAATCGCCAGAGTGGGGAGGAACCATCGTCATGCTGCCGTGGATGTACCGCCAGTTCTACGACGACGACACGCTCATCCGCCGCTTCTATCCGAACATGGTGAGATATGTGGATTATCTCGCAACGCAGGATTCGTGCGGCATACTGAACCAGGGGCTGGGCGACTGGTACGACTACGGAGACTTCCGCTCCGGCTTCTCCCGCAACACGTCAGTTCCCCTCGTAGCCACGGCACACCACTACAGATGGACACTGCTTGTCAGCCGCATGGCGGAGATGACAGGGCATGAGGCTGACGCTGCACGACTAAGGAAGAAAGCGGAAGACATCAGAGCGGCGTGGCAGAAGGCGTACGGCGTGAGAAAGACAAACGACGGCAGATGCGACGGAGAACTGCTACGGTCGCAGACGGGAATGGCGATAGCGCTAAACCTGCGCCTCGTTGAAGACGACCAGAGAAACGCCGTGCTCGATTCGCTCACGGCTGACATAAAAAGGCACGGAAACCGACTGACAACAGGCGATGTCGGAAACAGATACCTCTTCGAGACACTGGCGGAAGAGGGGAAGCAGGAACTGCTCTACACCATGCTCAACCACTACGACGTGCCGGGCTACGGCTATCAGATCAGCAAGGGCATGACGACACTCGCCGAGCAATGGGACCCGGCACACGGCTCGTCGATGAACCATTTCATGATGGGACAGATTGACGGACTGCATTTCACATCGCTCGCCGGAATAAACGTCTCGGGCAGCCATGTCGTCTTCAGACCGCAACCCGTGGCAGACATCAAATGGGTGAAGGCAGCGACGCAAACGCCATACGGAAAAGTGGCAATAGAATGGAGACGCACCGACAACGGCAAACTGAAAACCCACGTGGAGGTGCCTGTCGGCATGACATACGATATTATTGACGAGTAAACGAGCAGGGCAGCTGAAGAGTTGACTGTAATTGAGCTGACGAGTATTTCAGTTGGCAACAGTAATCTTGTTGTCTCTGTTGTATGTCACCTCGTGACATCCCGCAGTTGCGCCCGTTCTTCCTGTTGTTCATGTTGTCTTTGTTGTCATCTAAAAAAAACCTGTAGTCGTCCCCCCAAAAAACTCCTGTTGTCGTATAAAAAAATCCTGTTGTCGTATAAAGAAACCAACTGAAAAATAAAAACCTAACTAATATAATAATGAGAAAGACATGCATCGCGATGCTGATGCTCGCGCACACGGCGGGATGGGCGCAGAACGACTATGCCGGCGCATACACCCGTCCGCTTCACGATGTGATGCGTGATGTGGAGCAGCGTTTCGGAGTGAAGATAAAATACAATGTCGATACTGTCGGGAAGCGTCTTCCTTACGCCGACTTCCGCATACGCCCTTATTCCGTGGAGGAGACTCTCGACAATATCTGCAAATACTTCGACTTCAACTGGTGGGACCAGGGCAGAGGGGTGTATAAGATTAAACCCTACGAATACGCACGCCGCCACACCGCCGACGGCGAGAAGATGCTCGCATGGCTCACATCGCTGTATGCCGACCGCACACAATGGGAGGCGAGGCGCGACACGCTGCGCAGAGAGGTGAGACAGAGACTCGGCATCGACGACTTTCTGAAACAATGCGTCGAAAAGCCGAGAACCGTACTGTCAAAGCAAAGACGATACGACGGATACAGCGTCCAGAACATCTGCATAGAGACTTTGCCCGGAGAGTTCGCATACGGCAGCATCTACGCGCCGCTGACAAAGGGACGCCACCCACTCATCATCTGCCCCAACGGACATTTCGGGGACGGCAGATACCGCAAAGACCAGCAGCAGCGCCTTGCAACTCTCGCACGCATGGGAGCCATCTGTGTCGATTATGACATCTACGCCTGGGGACAGTCGGCTGACGAACATCCCGACCACCGCACCGAACGGGCACACATCGTGCAGGCTCTCGACGGATTGGTGATGCTCGACTGGATGCTCTGCAACAGGGCGAAGCAGATAGACACAACACGAATAGCGGCCAACGGAGGGTCGGGAGGCGGATCGCTCACCGTACTACTGACGGCACTCGACAGACGCTTCACGGCAGCGGCTCCTGTCGTCAGCCTCGCGTCGCACTTCGACGGAGGATGCCCGTGCGAGAGCGGAAGGCCCATTCACCTCGCGGCCGGAGGGACATGCAACCCGGAACTGCTCGCGATGATGGCACCAAAGCCCGTGCTCGTAGTAAGCGACGGAGGAGACTGGACCGCTTCTGTGCCAGAACTCGAACTCCCCTTTCTGAAACGCATCTATGCCTTCTACGGCGCTGAAGAGAACGTGCAGAACGTGCATCTGCCGACTGAACGCCACGACTTCGGACCGAATAAAAGAGCCGCCGTATATGACTTCTTCATAAACGTCTTCAAACTCGACGCGACGAAACGCGACGAAACGAAGGTCACCATTGAACCCTACGACAACCTGAAGACTGACAAGACGAAAATCACACATTGAAGCCGGATGAAGCAACTCGCCAACCATTAAAATTAACATACTTATGACAAACCTCAAACACACACTTTGTGCCGCAGTCCTCACCGGCTTCGCGATGCTGAATGCCGCCACAGCTGCCGCACAACCGTCCGTAGAGACACAACGCCTGTATCTCTCAGGCACGGGATGCGACGACATGGTGAAGTGGGACTTCCTCTGCACCGACGGACGCAACGCCGGGAAATGGACTAAGATAGGCGTGCCGTCGTGCTGGGAGCTGCAAGGCTTCGGCACGTTCCAGTACGGAATGCGCTTCTATGGAAAACCGCGCCCCGAGGGCATCGCATCAGAGACGGGAAAATACAAATATGAGTTCCAACTGCCGAAAGAGTGGGAAGGACGGCAGATTATGCTGTGCTTCGAGGCAAGCATGACTGACACCTACTGCGAGATAAACGGCAGAAAGGCTGGGTCGAAGCATAAAGGAGGATTCACTCCTTTCCAATATGACGTCTCTGACCGCATCTTCTTCGGCACGAAGAAAAACAGGATAGAGGTCACAGTAAACAAAGAATCGGAAGAAGACGCCGTCAATATGGCTGAGCGGCGCGCCGACTACTGGAACTTCGGAGGCATCATACGCCCGGTATATATCGTCTCGAGACCGGCACGCAACATCTCGCGCATAGCCATCGACGCACGGCACGACGGCACTTTCGTCGCTGAGGCATACCTCAACCGCCCCGCAGGCAACGCCACAGTATCTGTCGAGATAAAGCACCTCGAGACAGGACGGACGGTGAAGAAAATCTCCGTCCCGACACGGGGCAGCGACATGGCGCGCATTGAGTGTGACGTGAAGGACGTGAAAGCATGGTCGGCAGAGTCTCCGGAACGCTATGAAGCAACGTTCAGCCTCGCTGACGCCGACGGGAAACTGCTGCACATAGAAAGGCAGAAGTTCGGATTCAGGACTATAGAGGTGCGGCAGAACGACGGTATATATGTCAACAACCAGAAAGTCATGTTCCGGGGCGTCAACAGACACTCTTTCAGACCGGAGACAGGACGCACACTCTCATACGCAAAAAACCTCGAGGATGTCAAACTCATACGCTCGATGAACATGAACGCCGTCCGACTGTCACACTATCCAGCCGACCCGGAGTTTCTCGACATCTGCGATTCGCTGGGACTGTATGTCATCAACGAGCAGCCCGGATGGCACTGGGCACACAACACCATCACTGGTTCGGCACTCGTAGAGAGCATGGTGAAACGCGACCACAACCACCCTTCTGTCATCTTCTGGACGAACGGAAACGAGGGAGGATTCAACATGGAACTCGACCCCGTCTTCCATCAGTTCGACCTGCAGAAACGTACGGTGCTCTATCCCTGGGCTGACGTTCACGGAGTGGAGACGAAACACTACCGCTCGTGGGGAGAGACACAGCAACTGCTGCGCAAACCATCCATCACCATGCCGACAGAATTTCTCCACGGACTGTATGACGGCGGACACGGAGCCGGACTATACGACTATTGGGTGATGATGCGCAAGGCTCCGAGATGTGCGGGAGGATTCCTCTGGGACCTACAGGACGAAGGCGTGTGCCGCGTCGATATGGACGGAGTTATTGACAACGTAGGGAACTTCGGAGCCGACGGCATCGTAGGGCCACACCTTGAGAAAGAAGGCTCGTTCTTCACCATAAAGGAACTGTGGTGTCCGGTGCAGATAACCAACCTCGACGAGGCGATGGACTGTGCGCTTCTGAAACTCGACAACAGATACGACTTCATCAACCTCAGTGACTGCCGCATCAGGTATGCTTACAAGAACATGCCGCGGCCGGGACAGAAAGAGACAAAGACACTGAAGAGCGGCACACTCAACATGCCGGCCGTAGCACCTCACGCACAGGGCGAGATGCCCATACCGAGACTGGACAACGCAGACGCTCTCGAACTGACCGTAATAGACAACAGAGGCGAGGAACTATACACATGGACACTGCACCCGTCGAACAAGACTACAATCCTCGAACCGACGGCTGCACCGGAAAAGATTTCTGTCAGCAAGACTGACCGGACACTCGTGGTGCAGGCCGCTGGAAAGACATACACATTCTGCAACACCACCGGCACGCTCTGCGAGGTGAAGACAACGAAAGGCACATACCATTTTGCCGGCCCGAAGTTCATTGCCGCACGCCGCAGCGACCGCAGCATGGACCAGTTCTACAACCACGACGACAAAGAGGCGGAGAAGAAGAAGACACAATACTCTCTCTATGAGGAACAGGGGAAATTCCAGGGCTTCGACATCGACGCAGAGAATGGACGCGTCACGGCGAACTACACACTCGGACAACTCGACCGGGCACAGTGGACTTTCCTCGCTGACGGCTCTCTCTCACTCGACTATCGCTACACCTTCGGAGGCGTGGTGGACGAGATGGGCGTCATGTTCGACTACGACGAGCAACGCGTGAAATCGAAAGAGTGGGTAGGAGACGGACCTTACCGCGTATGGCAGAACCGCCTGCACGGACCGCAGTACGGATACTGGCAGAACGAATACAACGACCCGGTGCCGGGAGAGAGTTTTGAATATCCGGAGTTCAAGGGATATTTCGCCAACTGCTCGTGGATGACACTACACACCACTGACGGCAGCATCACACTGCAACCACACGGACGATTCGGACAGGCTGACACAGCGAATGCCGAGAAGAGAGAAGGAGTGGTAGATTATATTGGCATCTACAACCCGAGAGACGGCAGAGACCATATTCTATATACACTGCCTGAGAGCGGAATATCGCTCCTGAAAGTCATACCCGCCGTCCGCAACAAGGTCAACACAACAGACCTTAACGGACCATCGGCACAACCGTTCTGGGCTGACCTCTCGCAATATGGAGGCGTTGTGGAACTGACATTCGAATAAGTTCTTTGTCCTATAATCACAGGAAAGGTCACGATTTTTTTGATGTGATAATCAAAAAAATCGTGACCTTTTCGTTTTTTGAAAAAAATATTCGTAACTTTGCATCCGATTATGGTACCTGTTGTCTGCAACACATACGTGCAGACACGGGTTTAAAAGGGAACACGGGTGAGAATCCCGGACAGTCCCGCTGCTGTATGCTCCATTGTAGCTGCCGTACATACATCCACTGAAGAGACCGGTGTCTCCATCGGGAAGGAACGGCAGAAGGAGTGAGTCAGAAGACCTGCCACAATCCTCCTACACTCTGTATTCACGCTCGTGGGTTAGGTGATACAGAAGACCTTTCGAGATATTCACAGTGTTGTTGGCGTGTTGACAATTACTCAACCTGTCAACTTGCAAACTCGTTTTACTCGTCAACTTAATAAATAACCAAACATACATACAATGCAGACAAAAATCAAGTCCGTCATGCTCGCAGCAGCAGCGGCATTCATCCTCGCGTCATGCTCTGACGACGACACCACACCACGTTCCGTAACCCTCACGTTCGACGAGACAACCTGGGACGCTCTAATAGACACACCGCAATACGGTGGCCCGCTACTCTACGGCGGCACAGCCTACACATGGCACGACACAAAGACGCAGCTCGCATCGGAGTTCACTGACGCCTACGGTGACGGTATGTTCTGGGGAGGCGGTGTGGTAATCTCTAACTATGTCAGCGCTGACCTTACACACAACACTTACGACTATCAGCTCGAAGTCCCGGTGTCGAACGGCTCGCGCAACTTCGCCGTAGCAAACTCAGGAGCCTACATCTATTTCAAGGACGGCACGCCGAGACGCATCACATCCATCTCTTACGCACCGACAACATACGTCCTCGCAGTAGAGAAGAATGGCAACGACTACGCCCGCGCTCTCAACAATGCCGACGACTATCTGAAAGTAGTGGCGACAGGATATGTCGGAACAACACAAACGGCGGCCGTTGACCTCTACCTCACACGCAACGGAGTGCAGCAGGAGGGATGGCAGACTGTTTCTCTCGCACAGCTCGGAGCCGTCACGAAAGTCGTCTTCACTTTTGAAGGTAGCGATACAGGAGACTGGGGACTGAACACGCCGACATACGTAGCAATAGACAACATCACCGTGCAGGATGCAGAGTAGATGATTCGCCATAAAGTTAGACATGAAGTCAACTTTCATAAACAGTAGTTTTATATGTTTACAGAGCCGTAACCCGTACGTCGGGTTATGGCTCTATTGTTTTTTAAGAGAAATAATTTTGCCGTATGTCAGAAAAACAGTAACTTTGTGAGCAGAAAACACCCGCCCCAGTACTGTTTCCTTCAGCTCGGCTGAAGGACATCACAACAGCCAAACAAAACACCTGACAATACAAACTAAAACCAAATCCTTATGAGAAACAGAACGCTCAGCGCAACCCTGCTACTTGCGCTAACCCTCGTCACAACACTTAATCTATCTGCCCAAAGGACAGAAACCATGCTCAAGACATGGCGTTTCACACGCGGCGACAACACTGCCTACTCATCGCCGACATACGACGACCGCAGATGGCAGACCGTCGCCGTGCCACACGACTGGGCAATCTCTGGACCATTCGACCGCGAGATAGACAAACAGACCGTCGCCATAGAACAGAACGGCGAACGCGAAGCGACTGAGAAAACAGGACGCTCAGGCTCACTCCCGTGGATAGGAACAGGATGGTACCGCACAAAAGTAACCCTACCGGCAGCAACTCAACGGGCCCTGCTCTGCTTCGACGGCGCAATGGCTGAGCCACTCGTATTTGTCAACGGACAGAAGGCAGGAGAATGGAAATACGGATACACGCCATTCAACATCGACATCACACCTTTCCTACGCACCGACGGCGGAGAGAATGTCATCGCAGTACGCCTCGAGAATGTCGAGGAGAGCAGCAGATGGTATCCCGGAGCTGGCATCTACCGCCCCGTCACTCTCGTCACGACAAACGCCACGGCAATACGACAGTGGAGCGTCAACGCAACTACGCTGCGCCTAAACCACGACGGCACTGCAACAACGGCACTGACAGCAGAGGTGACACAACAGGACACACGCCCGCTGGAAGTGATATACACACTGCAGACTGACACACGGCAGCTGACACGCTACACCGTACCCGTAGCACCGGACGGCACTGCAGAGACAATACAGACCGTAGGACGCATCACACCATGGACACCCGAGACACCTAACCTGTACAACCTCACGGCAACACTCTGCGCCGTAGAACCGGACGGCACACGCAAAACTCTCGACAGCGTGACACGACGCATCGGATTCAGAACAGTTTCATGCACAGCGCAAGGCGGATTCCAACTCAACGGAGTCACACGAAAGATAAAGGGCGTATGCCTACACCACGACCTCGGGATGCTCGGTGCCGCCGTCAACCGCGCAGCACTACTGCGCCAGCTGCTCCTCTTGAAGACAATGGGATGCGACGCCATACGCACAGCACACAACATGCCGTCGCAGATGCAGATGGACCTCTGCGATTCTATCGGATTGATGGTAATGGCTGAATCGTTCGACATGTGGATATATCCAAAATGCCGTAACGGATACGCACGATTCTTCAACGACTGGGCAGAACGGGACATCAGAAACCTCGTGCTGTCAAACAGACACCATCCGGCAGTAGTGATGTGGAGTGTCGGAAACGAAATCCCGGAGCAGAGCAGCCCAGAAGGCCCCGCCATACTGCGACGACTGCAGGACCTCATACACACCCTCGACCGCACACGCCCCATCACTAACGGCATGGACCGCGGCATGGCTCCCGTACACACAGGCTTCGCACACGTCTCAGAAGTGCCGGGTATGAACTATCGCACACACATCTACAAACAAGTATTCGACAGCATAGGACACGGATTCATCCTCGGAAGCGAGACGGCATCAACAGTCTCGTCGCGCGGAGTGTATAAGTTCCCCGTCGAACGACACGACGGAAAGGCTTATCCTGACGGACAATGCTCAAGCTATGACATGGAAGCATGCTGGTGGTCGAACATACCGGAAGACGACTGGCTCCTGCAAGACGATATGCCGTGGGTGATCGGAGAGTTCGTGTGGACTGGCTTCGACTATCTCGGAGAACCGACACCATACGACGAATACTGGCCATCACGCTCATCATATTTCGGAATCTTCGACCTCGCCGGACTGCCAAAGGACAGATACTACCTCTACCGCTCCCGCTGGAACACCGACAAACAAACAATCCACATCCTGCCGCACTGGACATGGCCCGGACGTGAAGGCGAGACAACACCCGTCTATTGCTACACCGACAGCCCCGAGGCTGAACTCTTCGTCAACGGCGTGTCGCAGGGACGACGCACAAAACGAACCGACCAGACCTTAACCTCGCCGCGCGACCACCGCATCACATCAGCTGATGACCCCGCCATAGACAGATACCGCCTGAGATGGAACGACGTGAAATATGAGCCCGGCACGCTAAGCGTAGTATGCTACAACGCAGACGGCACCGTAACTGGAACACAGGAAATCCGAACTGCAGGCCGCCCAGCAGCACTCAGCATAACAGCAGACGAACCGCTATGCACCAACCCCGCAGCACCACTGCCAGCACTACGCGCCGACGGCGATGACATAATATTCCTCACCGTCTCTGCACTTGACAACCAAGGCACGCTATGCCCCGATGCCGACCAGACTGTCAGCGTTAGCGTTAGCGGAGCAGCAACATTCCGCGCCATCTGCAACGGAGACCCGACATCGCTCGAGGTGTTCACTAAACCGACCATGCGCCTCTTCCACGGAAAGCTCGTCATTGCCATACAGGCACGAAACACACCTGGAGACATCACCGTCACCGTAAAGGCAAAAGGTATGAAAAAAGCCACAGTACGCCTAAAAGCAGTATGACGCACATTATGCCAAGACATGACAAACGCACATGACAAACATCTCACACATATTTAGAGACAACGGCGGAAATTGGCATATACAAAACAACGATGCCCATCTCGAACAAGTGGCGAAACTATCAGAACGTTTCGCCGCGAAGTTCGGGATGGGCAATTGGGGAAAAGCACTCGGGCTGCTACATGACAAAGCATGATGGATGCTCTATATACAAGAACTGCCGTCACTGGCTGAATCTCCGTATACATCCTGTTGGAGGCAAATGCTATATCTCCACATAATCAGAATAGTATCTGCCAGTGCGCATCTTGCAGAAACTGACAGAAAACATTTCGGAGACTGCGTGTTAGTTGAATCTACGAGGGAGGTTAAGATGACGAAAACAATGAAGAAATTGCCAATGAGACAAAGACATTACAAATACATTGCCCATTCAGAAAACAGTAATGGAGAAGAACAGTCAATGAAGCAGCATAGTGAAGGTGTTGCTGAGTTGATGAAGTCTTTTGCTTTGGCAAATGATTTTGCCGAGATATACTTATGTTGCGGTTTGTTGCATGATCTTGGCAAATACAGCACGGGATTCCAAAAATATATAAGGTCAAATGGCAACAAGGAACCTCATGCAAGATGGGGTGCATATATGGCTCTAAAGAGCAAACTCATCAATATTGCATTCCCTGTAATAGGACATCATGCTGGTCTTCCCAATAGAGATGCTATGTTTGAAGATTTGGAAATATGTGCGAAGGAGGAAAACAAGTGGAAGAATATCCAACAGGCTTTGGAAGATGATGACTTCATAATACCAATTTGTGACAATAGCCCGTTTAATAAAATAGGAGATGTTTTTCAAAAAGAACTATTCATACGATTGCTTTATAGCGCGCTTGTTGATGCGGATAGTCTTGATACGGAGCGACATTTCAAAAAAGAACAGTTTGGTGCACGCTCAAGTAAAACGCTTGATGTAGATCCACTCTTGACAGCCTTGAACAAGAGGTTCGAATCTTTTAAACAGGATACTCCTCTAAACGAACTTCGTACAAACGTAAGGCTTTACGCTCAAAGTCTTGCAAATGCAGACCAGGGGTGCTTCTCTATGACATTGCCAACAGGTATGGGAAAAACATTAACCAGCCTCAACTGGGCGCTTCATCATGCAAAAGCACACCCTAATATTAAGCGAATAGTAATAGTCCTGCCATTCATCAGCATCATAGATCAGACAGCCAACGAGCTAAAGAACATTTTTAATGATTATGATGTTATACTCGAACATCATTCAAATGTGATTTTTGAAGAAGCAAATGATGAAGAAACGTATTGCAAGGATTCCATATATTTGGCGACAGAGAATTGGGATTATCCAATAGTAATCACAACGGCAGTACAATTCTTCGAGTCACTATTCTCTAATCAACGTTCAAAATGCCGTAAGTTGCATAACCTGCAAGACTCTATTGTAATATTTGATGAGATTCAAACATTACCAGTGAATCTTGCCGAATGCACTATGAAGATGCTGAACGATATGTTGCACCTTTGCCGATGCAGTTTCTTGTTTTGTACGGCTACGCAACCAAATTTCCAGACGAGACAAGACTTCTGCGGGATAGATAAGATTATGCCACTTGTCGAGAATCCTGCATCTATCTTTGCTTCCACCAAACGAGTCAAGTACAATGCTGTTGATGAATACCAAGCCCAATCATTTGATAGCATTGCTGAGTATGTTGTAGAACAGAAAGACTCTGTACTGATTGTATGTAATACGAAGAAAAAGGCAAAG
>SFIS01000013.1 GCA_004555245.1 Bacteroidales bacterium | reverse complement strand
ATAGGAATCAGCCCAAATTTTTATTTTTCGAAACTTACATGTCCATGCATATACGCATACGAGAGTGACGAAGTTTTAGCGGACAACAATAATTTCAAAACAGCGTTTCTGACTGTCCGGGACACCATTTTGTCTGTCTTGCGTGCCAAGATAGTCAACCTTGGCTTCCAAAGTAATACCTTTTACAGCCTCAACAAGTATGTCTGACAAGCCAAAACAATACGAATGAGCCTCCAAAACATAATGTTTCAGAGCCCAAAACATACTGTTTTACAGTCCAAAAATGTCATTCTCGTTTTTCAAATTCTACAACGCGCTGATTGCCAAGAATTTACAAAATACGCCCAAAAACTGCATAAAAACTCCCGACAGCCATTCCGTAATCCTACAGGCGATTCTCCCGAATTTGAAATCACAATCTTTTGCGGAAAACAAGTCATTCATCCCTGATGTCAGAATGTCACATTCTGCGCTGTTATCCCGACATTCTGCCATACGCCGCCAACTCATCTTCCCTATGGTTTTCTACACCGACAAGACCTTTTTCCGATCTAATAAAAAAGGTACGGCAACAGATATCAGGACGACAACAGAGACAACAAAGACAACGGGGACAACGTGCGAAGTATGATATTATGGTCACGAGATGACATCCTCCCGTTGCTTTCGTCCCTCCCGTTGTCATTGTTGTCATTGTTGTCGTCTAAAACATAAATGTCATTAGTAACATAATCATTGTTTTATACCAAATTACATTGACAAGTGCCGAAAAGTGTATGAAAACAACACAAATCGGAAGTTATTGATGCAAAATTACACATTTTTCACAAAACGGACGAAGGGTTCGCCTGGAAAATGTGCCTTGCTTAACAGAATTCCGGTGTCATGACATAAAGCAGATTCCATATATCCGCATTGTCCTGACAACCATCACGCCCCTTATTCCGGCCTTACATAATCCACGAAAGAGAAGTCGTGGGCGTGGCGTTCGTCGGCATGACGGTCCTCGCGCCACACCTCGCGCCATGCGCTATAGTCGGGGAAGAAGGCGTCGGCGGCAGGCGGCGTGTCACATACCTCCGTCAGGCAGAGGCGGTGGGCAAGCGGCATGGCAGCCTCATACACCTGCGCGCCGCCTATGACATACACGTCGGCATCCGCGGCACACGACGCGAGGGCGGCGGCGAGAGAGGGATAGACGTCGCAGCCCGGCAGTTCTGACAGCGTGGTGCTCAGCACGACATTGCGGCGGTTGGGCAGCGCGCCTTTCGGAAGCGACAGGTAGGTGTTGCGACCCATGATGATGGTGTTGCCGGTGGTGAGCGACTTGAAGCGTTTCAGATCGTCCGGCAGCCAATAGATCAGCTTGTTGCCGTTGCCTATTGCACGGTTGCGGGCAACGGCGGCTATGATATTGATTTGCATGATTTTATGGTGTAAGGGTTAATGAATCATATCCGTGGGCGGAAATCCTTCTTTCCTAATCCGCCATGCCTGTTGCGGCGGTTGCGGGGCGGTATCTCCTTGCAAAGTTAATAAGTTTTTCTTAATAAACAAAAAAAGCGTTGTCATTTGTAAAGGGAATAGGAGATTTTTTCGTAACTTTGCAAAGAATAAGCCGAAACGAACACTTTGCTATTTCGGCATGACACAGAAACAGAAAGTTCAAACACACAAAATCAAGCAATCACGATGAGACATACAATGACCATGCTGCTGCTGTTGCTGTTTGCGTTGACACCAGCTGACGCTGCAAAGATTATCACACGTTCGTTCAAGACGACCCTCGCCGACGGCAGGACTGTCGTTGTCACGCCCCGGGGCGACGAGTTTGGCGTCTTCTACTTCACCGAAGAGGGCGAGCCGGTGAAGTACGACAACGGCAAATGGCGCGTGGCGGAGAGTGGCGAGATGGCTGCCGCAAACTCCAGGATGCTCAGCCTCAGGGCGAAGAGCGCACCGCAGCTGCCGGTGTCGAGCAACTACTTCCCCCACTCCGGCACGCCGAAAGCCCTCGTCCTCATGGTGGATTTCGCAGACAGGAAATTCACCTACACTCTCGATGAGATAGACAAATGGCTCAACGACACTGAATATCAGACACCTGACCCCTTCTATGGCTACAGCTCCGTGGCACAATATTTCAACGACAGCAGCAAAGGGAAGTTCCGCCCGGTGTTCAACCTGAAAGGTCCCTACACCTTGTCAAAGAGCGTGAAATACTACGGTCAGAACTCCACTTCGACAGACAGCGACATTCCAGAGAGACGGACGGAGATGCTGACAGAGGCTTGCCGTCTGGCTCACGAGGCGGGCGTAAACTTCAAGGACTATGACGCTGACGGCGACAACAGGGTGGACCTAATCTACATCATCTACGCCGGCTTCGGCGAGCATATCTACAACCCCGACGCTAACGGCAGAAACACCAACGCCGACTATCTGTGGCCGATGAGCAGCTCCTACTCCGGCGTGACATACGACGGTGTCTCGTCCTACCGCTACGGCATCAGCAACGAGCTTCTGGGATATGACGGAATTGCAGCAGAAATGGGATGGAGCAAGGACAAACTGACCGGCATCGGCGTCTTCATACACGAGATGGGACACACACTCGGTCTGCCTGACGTCTATCCGACGGTATCGTGGAGCGACCTGACATGGTATGACGACCAGTCGATGGAATCCTGGGACGTCATGGACAACGGACAGAACATGTACAACACTGTACGCCCCATACCCTACAGCGCATGGGAACGCGAGTGGATGGGATGGGACACCATCGAAGAACTGACTGCCTCGGGAGACTACACCGCCAAGACACTCGCCTCGGGAGGCAAGGCGTACAAAATCATCAACCCTAACGACGCGTCCGGAAACGAGTTCTATGTTCTTGAGACACTACCTACCGGCAAAGATGCCGGATGGTACAGAAGCGTGCCGAACAGGGGACTGCTCGTCACTCACATAAACTACAGCAGCACGTACTTCGAGAACTTCGGATGCCCGAACAACGATCACGGCAGTCCGCGATGGACCATCATTCCCGCCAACGGCAAGCTCTACACCTCGTACAGGTCGCAGTTAAATCCGTCGTCACCAAACTACAAGTCGTCTGACGAACTGAAAGCGAACATGCAGGGCAACGTGTTCCCGGGAACGGGGAACGTCACCTCGCTCTCCGTATGGAAAGAGTACAACCCCACGATGAGCGTCAAGCTTAGCAACATTACGCAGACCGATGCGAACACCGTGACTTTCACAGCCGACATGGGCAGCACGGGCATAAAGTCGCCGGTGAGCGATATGGACACGGACGGCGGCGACAGGATATACAACCTCAGCGGTATCTGTGTCGGAAACGGCACGGAGAAACTGCCCAAGGGCGTGTATGTGCGCAACGGACGAAAGTTCGTGGTGCAGTGACATGATGACAGATTCTCCACGGCTGACATGAGGCCAACGGATTCGCCGCCCTATTTAACACCCTTTTTCGACTGAAATGAGACGCCTATACATATTTTCCATCCTCCTCACCCTCGCCTTGCAGGGTTTCTCCGCAGACTACGACAAGATGTGGAAGAAGGTGGAGGCTGCCAGAAACAAGGACCTGCCGGGAGACGTAGCAGACATTCTCGGCGACATAGCGGAAGAAGCCTGTCGCGAAGGGAACTGCGACGAGATGCTGGCGGCACAGGCACTGAGGCTGAAGACCGTTGCAGAGGTGACACCCGATTCGCTTTTGCCGCATCTGGCACGCCTCATGGCGGCGGCACTGAAGGCTGAGAAGGCCATGACGGCAAAGGGCAACGGAGCGGCACAACAGAACGAGAAGAAGGCGGTGGAAGCCGCCATGTCGTTCGCTGTAATCGCACCGTGGATGGACGAAATGGCAGGGACAGGCAGGCAAGAGATGTTCAGAGACAGCCTGCGGAAGATTTCTGACGCAACGACCGCCTACCCCGCCACGGCATCAGAATGCTACGACCGCGCCCTGCAACACCCCGACATCCTTGCCGCGGCAAAGGCAGAACGCTTCAAACGCATCATAAACGAAGGGAAAGACGACAGCATCTTCGAGAACGACATCCTATCGGTTATAGGCCATCAGGCGAAACGCCACATGATGCTGAAGGATTTCTACGACAAAAACGGAAACAGACGGGCGGCTTGCGCAGAACTGTATCTTGAAGCAAGAAACCGGACAACGCAAGGCGACGAGATGCAGACAACACGAAAGAAGAGGATGCTCGCCGAACAGATGAAGGTATATGACGGCGTGCCGGAAACGACACTGCTCGCATACGCCTACTATCTGCTGACGGAGAACGACAGCGACGTTTCCACTGCAACACGCTACTCATATCTCAAAAACGCACTGCGGCAATACGAGCCTCTGTGCCGGATGCACGGATGCGAGAAATACGTCAACCTGCTGAAAACAAAGATTGACCGTCTGACACAGCCTATGTTCAACCTGAACATTGCAGACGGGATATATCTGAAGGACATCAGGAACATCGGAAAAATCTCCATAACGCTGCAGCCGCTGACAATCGACGGCACGACAGAATACGACCCGGAGAACGCGAAGACACGAGAGACGCTGAAGAAGTTCTGCGACGGCACGCCTGTCAGCATCATCCGCGACTACGACACACCCGACTGGCTGACCCATAACGACACATTGCAGATGCCGGAACTGAAGCGCCGGGTGTATCTCGTGACGGCAAAAGCCGACGGCATGACATGCCACACGATGCTCTACAACTCAGACCTCGCCGCACTAACACTGCCCTTGCCCGACGACAAACTGAGGATTGTCGTCGTCTCGAAGACTACGGGCAAGCCTGTGCCGTATGCCAACATCCGACTGACAAGATACAATGGCAGCTGGAATAACGACACCATAACCGAGACGACAAAGGCGGACAAGAAGGGAGAAGCCGTATGCAGCAGAGACAAGAAGTCAAGCCGCATATACATCTGGACAGAGGACGACACGGCGTTCAAGGCTGACTATCTCTCGAAATATTTCTACACGCAGAACACGAAGGAGAGGCGCGCGGTGCTGACCGTCTTCACTGACAGGGCGGCATACAAACCGGGCGACACCGTGAAAGGAAACGTCGTGGCGCACAACAGTGCAGACGAGAACGACATCCGTCCTGTGGCACAACGCACGCTGCGTCTCGCCATCAACGATACAGATGGGAAATGTGTGGCGACAGACACCGTATGCACCGACGAGAACGGCAACGCACCGTTTGAGATGACCATACCGCGGGGAGGGAAAAACGGGTTCTTCACCGTCACATGCAACGCCGACAACTCACGACCGGCTGCCGTCTCTATCGTTGTGGAAGAATACAGGAAGCCTACCTTCATGCTCACCTGCACCGACGGGAAGAAACTTCAGGACGTCATTCTCGTCAAAGACAGGACGTACGGCACAGCTCTGACAGACACCATGGCGGCACGCTACGATTCCGTTTCCGTCACGTTCGATGCACGCACATATACCGACATCCCTGTCGCCGGCGCCAATGTGAGATACAGCATCGACCGCACAAGCCTATGGCCGTGGTGGAGAGGACGGTGGCAGCAGGATAGGAGAAGCATCGTGAAAGATGCCGTGGCGAAGACAGACAACAACGGCAAGGTGACGATAAGCATACCGCTGCTGCTGCCGGAAGACGGAAGGGGAACCTACCGTTTTGCCGTCAACGTCTCCGTGACGGACGCGGCGGGAGAGACGCATGAGACGCAGGCTACGGCGAGGGCGGCGTTTGAAAAATACCACAACAGTCCGACAACGGCGCAACAGCCCGCTCCGCCGGCGTTTGAGGTTAGCAGTGACAAGTTCCCGAACGACAAGACTGGCGTCGTCTTCACCATGCGCTATGCTGACGGGAACACAGACGATGATGTCATGCCCATAGACGACGGAGGCGGGCAGCGCCTCGCCGATGCCGGGACGAAAGGCACAGACAGGCGATTTACGGCTTTCTACACGCTAATGACAGACAAGAAGGTTGTCGAAAGCGGGGCGTGCGACGTGGACAGCGTATATACAAGGACTTTCTTTTACGACAACAGATACGGCGAAGGGCTAACCATAGCATACGCGTGGATGAAGAACGGCAGAATCCATTCTTACACCAAGACGCTGCGCAAACCCAAGCCGGAACTAAGACTTTACACGGCGTGGCGCACCTTCCGCAACCGTTCGCTGCCCGGAGCGAAAGAGACCTGGACACTGACGGTGTCGCAGAAGAAAGCCGACATAGAGAAGATGGCGGCAACAGATGCCATGCCAAAGGGCAGCAGACTGTCAAAGACGAAAGATAAAGGTGAGGGACTGACGATGACGGCGACGGTATATGACAAACGGTTGGAGACGGTCAGTCCGCTGAAATGGTATTTCAACGTGCTGCACAACTACTATTTCGTTTCCACACACTGGAATGCGAACATATCTCCGGCAGCATGGTGTCATGCCGTGCAGGAGATGAGAGTGCTGCCCGACGGCGAACTCTCGCTGGCTGCGACAGACCCGCTCTTTCTGCCCAACCGACATTTCTACGGTATGAGACAGGTGTTTGTCAGAGGGACGAAAAACATGATGGCAGCGCGTGCCGTAATGTCGGAGGCGGTGATGGAAACTGATGCTGTGGCTGAAGAAATGAAAATGGAGATGCCGGCGGCTGAAGGAAAAATGCCTGACGAAAGCGGCGAAGCGGCCGGGGCGGAAGACATGACAACTGACCTCACGGGCATCGTCAGGACGGAACTGGGCGAGACGGCGTTCTTCTCGCCATGTCTGTCTGCCGCTGACGACGGGACTATCACCCTCTCGTTCACTATGCCGCAGAGCATGACGACATGGAGGATGTACGGCTTCGTACACGACCGGAGGATGAGACACTGCTTCGTAGATACCACCTGCGTCGTGAAGAAAGACCTGATGGTGGTGCCGAGCATTCCGCGCTTCCTCAGAGACGGCGACAAGACTGTCATCCGCACGACTGTGACAAACACCACAGCCCAACCAATGAGGGCGAAGATGACGCTGCAGATTGAACCGACCAACAATGCGAAGACGGCGAAAGAGACAAGCCGGACGGTAGTCATTCCTGCCGACACCACCGTCACAGTGGCTTTTGACGGCATCCGCGCCGATGCCTGCGACAGCGCATGGGTGGTCAGGATTGCGGCTATGGCAGAGAACGGAAGCGCAGACGGAGAGCAGCACGTCATACCTATTATTAATAATAAGGAACGCGTGACGAAGACACTGGCTTTCACACTACACGGTGCATCGACCTTGCAGAAGGACATGACGCAGCTTCTGATGAAGGCTTCGACAGACAGAAGACTGACGATAAGATACACCCCGAAGGCTGAACAACTCATAGCCGACGCCATAACGGAAGCCGCAAACCCGAAGAGCGACGACGCCTTGTCGGTTGCGGCGGCTGTATATACCAACGCCCTGCTGCATCTCAACGACACCGCCGGGATGGAGAAGCGGCTCACGGAGATGATGCTCGACAACGGTATGATGCCGTGGTGGAAAGGCATGGACGGCTCGGTGTATATCACAACGGCTGTGGCAAAACTGATGGCACGCCTCGCCGGCAACGGATGCGCAACGGCTGCGACAGACAGCATTCTGAAGAAAGCGATGCCGCCGCTCTTCGCACACATGAGAAAAGAGGTGGCGGAGATGAGGCGCAGGCAGAAGGAGGCAAAGAAGAAGTATCTACCCGCACCGTCTGCAACGCTGACCGACATACTGTATATCTGCGCACTAATGAAGCAGAACGGAGAGATGCCGGAAACAGACACGCAGACGAAGGGCGACATCGACTATCTCGTCTCCCTGCTCGCAAGACAGCAGAATACGGCATCTATCTACACAAAGGCGAACACGGCCATCATCTTCAATGCCTTCGGAGAAAAGAAGAAGGCTGCCGAATACGTGAAATCAATGATGCAATACAGCGTATGCACCGAAGAGGCTGGAAGATATTTCGACACGCCGCGTACCGCATACTCCTGGCGTAACTACCGCATCCCGACCGTCGTGGCAGCGATAGAGGCGGTCAATGCCGTCATGCCGGATGACACTCCGTATGTGGAGGAGATGCAGAAATGGCTGCTGCACGAGAAGCGGACACAGGCGTGGGACAACTCCGCAAACACTGCTGACGCCATACACGCCTTCTTCATCAACAGAAGAAAAACCGGACAGGATAACACCGCTGACGCAAAGCTGTTCATAGACAACACACCTGTCCCTACCGAAGGCGACGGCATGACAGAGACGTGCGTACCCTATGACAACCAAAAGACTTTCACCGTAGAGAAGACATCCGGCGGCACGGCATGGGGCGCGATATGTGTCAGCCAGACTGTAGATACGGACGACATCACAGCCGACGGTACCGGATTCTTCATAAAAAGGGAGATCATCACCGATGGAAAGACTCTCGATGACGGAAAAGGCGACATTACGGCAGGCGGGAAAGGCAATGCGCCGGAGACAGGACAACGCGTGACGGTGAGGATAACGATTGTAGCTGCACGCGACTACGACTTCGTGAGAATCGAAGACAACCGCCCGGCATGTCTCGAACCGGCTGAGAAGAACAGCGGATTCTGCCATGTCAACACGCTGAGTGCAGCAGCGGGAAGCCGCAGTGCGTGCTATCGGTCTGTAGGCAACGCCACAACGACATTCTACATCGACAGACTTGCAAAGGGCACTCACATGATTGACACGACATACTACATCGACCGACAAGGCGAATACAAGAGGGGAACGGCAAAAGTATGCTGCACCTACGCCGACGAATACCGCGCGATATGCAGGTAGAAGACACTCGTGGAAAAGAAGAACCGCCTCTGTTGCCCGCCAGCCCGCCAACCCGTCAACTGCAAACCATTCAACTTGTCAACCATAATTGAAACAAAAAGAACAACAAAATGTATTTTGAAGATTTAGACCTTTCATACAATATCCTTGATGCGCTCTACGATATGCATTTCGAAGAGTGTACCCCTATTCAGGAACAGTGCATACCCCATATCCTCGAAGGCAGAGACATTCTCGGCATAGCACAGACCGGCACGGGAAAGACAGCGGCTTACCTGCTGCCTATCCTATCGCTTCTCGACGACGGCGGCTATGCACCCGGCACTTACGGCAGCACTAACCGCAACGCAGACTTTGAACGCAACGTCATCAACTGCGTCATCATGTCGCCGACAAGAGAACTTGCCCAGCAGATCGACCAGGCCACACAGGGATTCAGCTACTATCTCGACGACATCTCCGGCGTTCCCGTCTATGGCGGCAACGACGGCAACAGATACGATCAGGAGCTGAAGGCGATGCGATCGGGAGCCGACATCCTCATCGCAACGCCGGGCAGACTGATATCACATCTGCAGATGGGAAACCTCGACCTCAGCCACTGCAGCTTCTTTGTTCTTGACGAGGCTGACCGTATGCTCGACATGGGATTCTCGGAAGACATAAAACTCATAGCGAAAGAACTGCCGGAGACATGCCAGACGATAATGTTCTCGGCAACGATGCCTGACAAGATTGAAGATCTCGCAAAGTCGCTTCTCCACAATCATGTAGAGGTGAAGATTGCCGTATCGAAACCTGCGGAGAAAATCAGACAGTCGGCTTACGTCTGCTACGAGCCGCAGAAACTGAGCATCATAGAACATCTCTTCAAGCAGGACGGCATCGACCGCGTCATCGTCTTCTCCGGCAAGAAGACAAAGGTGAAGGACATAGCGACGAAACTGAAACGCATGAACGTCAACTGCGGGGCGATGCACTCGGACCTCTCGCAGGCTGAACGCGACGAGATAATGCTACGTTTCAAATCGGGAAACATCAACGTGCTGGTAGCTACAGACATCGTGGCACGCGGCATCGACATCGATGACATAACGACTGTGATAAACTACGACGTGCCGCACGATGCGGAAGACTACGTACACCGCATCGGACGAACGGCAAGGGCGCAACGCGACGGAAGCGCAATAACACTTGTGTCGGAAGAGGAGATCTATCTCTTCAAACTGATAGAGAAATTCCTCGGACACGAAGTGGCGAAAGCACCGCTACCTGCCGGATGCAAAGAGGGCCCGGACTATGCCACCGCCGGAAGACGGACAGGAAACAGCGGAAGGCAGGGTGGAAAAGGAGGACACGCAAGAAACAGACAGAGGAGACAGGCAAACAGGAAACAAGGCAACGGGAAAAAGAGCAACGGCAAACCGCAAGACGCAAAACGTGTCGCCACTGCACTGCCTGACAACAAGAAGAAACATGCCTCTGCAAAATCACAGAAGAGGCACGAACAGCACAAATGACAACTGACAAAACGGCACGGGGCATCTTTCTGAAACCAGGAAGATGCCCCGTGCCGATGTCATGACATACAGAAAAGATCGCATATACGCATTTCAGAACTGCGCTGGCAGAACAGAAAAGGTCGCATGTACGCATTTCGGAACTGCGCTGGCAGAACAGAAAAGGTCGCATGTACGCTTTTCGGAACCGCGCTGGCAGAACAAAAAGGTCGCATGTAAACGTTTCGGAACTGCGCTGGCAGAACGGAAAAGGTCGCATGTACGCATTTCGGAACTGCGCTGGCAGAACGGAAAATGTCCCATAGAACCTCATCGGAGCTATGGGACCTTTCTTTATGTAGAGAGAATTATTTCTTGAAGAGACGGTTGTAGAGACCACGGAAGCCAGCTGCATGACGTGCCTCGTCCTTAGCCATTTCGTGAACGGTGTCGTGGATAGCGTCAAGACCGGCAGCCTTGGCGTTCTTTGCGATGCGGAACTTGTCCTCGCAAGCGCCGATCTCTGCTGCGATGCGTGCCTCAAGGTTCGACTTCGTGTCGCCCAGAACGTCGCCGAGGAGCTCAGCGAACTTGCTTGCGTGCTCTGCCTCCTCGAAAGCATAGCGCTTGTAAGCCTCTGCAACTTCAGGATAGCCCTCACGGTCTGCCTGGCGAGACATGGCGAGATACATTCCGACCTCTGTGCATTCGCCGTTGAAATGTGTGTTCAAATCCTTGATCATCTCCTCATCAGCGCCGGTTGTCTTCGCTACGCCGAGTTCATGAACTGTTGCGAATGTAGCCTGGACGTCGTCCTTCATCTCAGAGAACTTTGACTTCGGAGCCTTGCAGAGCGGGCACTGCTCAGGTGCCTCAGTGCCTTCGTAGATATATCCACAAACGGCACAAATAAACTTCTTTTTCATTGTTTGTAAGTTATTAGTAATAAGTAAGAATGATTTCCCGTTGCTATTGCAGCCTCTTTTTCTTCAGACAAGAGCTGCAAAGCCCTTTGAAATACACCTGGACCTCGTCGATGTAGCATCCTTCCTGAAGACGGTCGGGATGCTGCGACGGCACTTGTGGCACGTCGTGGAAGTCAAGAACCTTGCCACACTGGCGGCAGATGAAATGTGCATGAGGACGAATGTCACCGTCGTAGCTGACGTGATGGTCGTCGATGGTTATCATCTGTGCTGCGCCACGCTCCGAGTACATACGCAGTGTGTTGTACACCGTGGTGCGCGAGAGTGTGGGGATGAGAGGACAGAGGGCTGTGTATATCTCATCAACCGTGGGATGTGTAGCGTGTGTGAGGAGGTATTGCATGATGGCAACACGCTGCGCACTGGGGCGTATCCGGCATCTCATGAGACGCTCATGGGCTTCGGGGCGAGGCTCCTCATTTGGTTTCATCATATTTGTTTCGTAGGTTGGTGTATCGCAAAGAATGGTGTCGGGGTGTCTGAAAAATCTCAGAAGACATGACAGCGTGATGACGCAGTGTTGCTGTCTCGGAGTTTTTGACACTGCAAATTTACAAAATTTTATCCATTCCTGCAAAATATGTTATCAGAAAATTTGTATGAATTACACTATGTAATTATATTTAACTACTCAATAGGCACAGGAAGAAGAATAGAAGATTGGTCATGCCCGTGAACAGAAGGCATTTGTTGTATGTGGTGCCCTCTGCCTTCAGCATCTTCAGCCATATCAGCAGACAGGGCACGAAGACAAGCAGCGACGGCGAGAAGCCGAGGACGAGATATGCGAAAAGCGGCATGAGGCATACGACGACAAACATCAGTGCGAGGGCGAAAGGTCGCCCGAAGCGCACGGGGAGGGTTTTCTTGCCTGCCTCACGGTCGGTGTCAGCGTCGCGGATGTTGTTGATGAGCAGCACACACACGGAAATCAGGCCGCACACGCCGCCAAGGAAGAAAGAATCGCGCAGGACATCCTGCATGACAAGGAAATCCATGTCGGGGCAAAGGAGAAGATATGACGTGCCGCAACTTGCTATCACGCCATAATACAAGAAGACAAAGATGTCGGCTATGCCGAGGTAGGACAAAGAATATGGTGTGGCGGTATAGAGCCATGCGAAGAGCAGTGCGGAGACACCGATGCACAGTATCGCCCACCCGCCGACATATATCAGGAAGCTGCCGAGGAGGCAGGCGACAGACGCAGCGACAAGACACGCGCGGCGCATGGCACCCACCGACACCTCGCCCTCGGCAAGGGCACGCTTGTAGCCGACACGACCGGCAGCGTCGCTGCCTCTGAGAAAATCGTAATAGTCGTTGACAAGATTGGACAACACCTGCAACGACAAGGCGCAGCAGGCGGTGACAAGACACACGGCACAAGAGAAGTGTAAACCGTTGATGCTGACAGCATAAGCCCCGACAAGTACGGGGACGAGAGACGCGAAAAGCGTCTGCGGACGTATGATGCGGCACCAGAGGAGCAGAGAAGAGAGGAAGGGCTTCATCGGATGGCTTTGTAGATTGTGGTGATACCGAAGGTGAGGGGACGGAACGTGACGTCACGGAAGCCGGCAGCCTCGATGTGGCGCACCATCTCCTTGCCCCAGAAGAAGTCTTTCACCGATTTGTTCAGATAGCTGTACGCTTCCTTGTCGTTGCTGATGACACGGCCGACAAGAGGGAGGATATGCGAAAAGAAAATGTCGTAGAAGAACCGGACGACTGGATTGGAGGGATAAGAGAACTCGAGAATGAGCAGCTCGCCGCCCGGACGCAACACGCGGAAGAACTCAGCCAGGCCTTTGTCAACGTCAGAGAAGTTGCGTACGCCGTATGCACATGTCAAGGCGTCGTACGTACCGTCGGCATACGGCATCTCCAAGGCACTGCCCAACTCGAACGATATGCTGTCGCGCATACCGTTGCGCGCCACTTTCTCCTCGCCGATGCGCATCATCTCCTGCGAGAGGTCAAGCCCCTGGACATGCTCTGCCTTCTGCTGGCGGATGGCTTCGATGGCAAGGTCGGCGGTGCCGATGGCTACGTCAAGCAGGCGGCGGCATGGGGTGAGCATGCCGATGGTCTTGCGGCGCCACGACTTGTCGATATTCAGGGAGAGGAGATGGTTCAGGGTGTCGTATGTTCCGGCTATGCCGTCAAAGAGATGTCCGATATTTTTCTTGCGGTCGTCCAACATGATGGTATGTTTGTATGTTTTGTAGTTGACAAGTTGTTCTTTTAGTTGACAAGTTGTTCTTTTAGTTGACGAGTTTACGGGTTGGCAGGTTGCATTCGCTGCGAACTCAGGAACTCGCGGCAGAAGCGGCGTCCGATGTCAAGCCCTTCGTCATACAGGCGGTTGAGCTTCTCCACATTACGTTCGATGCGGTCAACCTCAATGGGACGCTCGGGGCGAATGACGAGTATTTCGCCGCGCTCCTCCAGTTCTTCCACCAGCTCAAGCTGCGCGTTATACACTTCCCCGCGACGTTCCAGGGCATCACAGAAGAGAGGGTACTTGCCGTACATCGTCTTGTTGAGAAGTCGTGTGACGGCTTTTCTCACTGCGCCGGGGTCCGTTTTCTTGCGGTAGCCTCTGTTTCTGGTCAGCACGACAACGTTTCTGTGATAGCCCTGCCTCCTCGCCCGCTCTACGGGAATGCTGTCAACGATGCCGCCGTCAAGCATCGGCGTTCCGTTGTATGTCACTGTCTTGCTGACGTACGGGAGGCTGCTTGATGCCAGCACCACATCCATCGCATGGCGGCGCCGTAGCGCATCGGGCTCTCCAACGCTGCCTATGCTGCGGTTGGAGATATATTCCGCCCTGCCCGTCAGGAGATTGGTGGTGACCATCTCGAACAGCGTCTCGCCGCCAAAGAACCTGTCGTAGTCAAACAGCCACAGCCTGTTGGGCAGGTCGTCGTAGAGGAGCTTCACGTTGAAGATACTGCCTGTCTTCAGCAACATACGCAGTCCGAGATATTCATGGCCGTAACGCTCCACCATGCCGACATTGGAGAAACGCGCCCTGCCGCGCTGGCGGGTGACATAGCTGCAGCCGTTGCACGCACCTGCCGACACGCCTACGACATAGGGAAACCACAGCCCGCTCTCCATGAAAGCGTCAAGCACGCCGATAGTGAAGATGCCGCGCATGCCGCCTCCCTCAAGCACAAGACCCATGTCGCTTGTATGTTCTATTCCTGATGTCATTTCACGTTTCACGATATATGGCAAGAGACTTTCCGTATCCCATACACACACACTATCGCCTGTATATAATTTAAAAATGTGTAAAATATTATACGAATATGATGCAAAGGTACAAAAATGTCGGAAAAAAGGATTAACTTTGCATGATTAATTAACATATCTAAACTATCCCCACCAAAACACAAAACACGATGTTCAGCAAAGAAACCTACACCTCACGCCGGCAGACACTGAAAGAGCTTGTCAAAGACGGTCTGATTCTCCTATTCGGAAACAACGAATCGCCGTGCAACTATCCTAACAACGGTTACAGCCCCTTCCGCCAGGATTCTTCTTTCCTCTATTATTTCGGTCTTCAGGAAAGCGGGCTGATTGGCGTCATCGACGCTGACAGCGGAGAAGAATGGCTCCTGGGCGACGATGTGGATGTCGAAGACATCGTATGGTACGGCTCGGTGCCTACCATCGGCAGTCTTGCCGAGACTGTAGGAGTGAGCAACTCGGCAAGAAGAGACCATATAGCAAAACTTGTTGACGAAGCAAAGAAGCAGAACAGGAGAATACACTTCCTGCCACCATACCGCCACGACATAAAGATCGACATCATGGACCTCGTCGGCATCCATCCCTCACAGCAGGCACAGGCGGCTTCGCTCGATCTCATCAACGCCGTGGTGAAGATGAGGTCAAGGAAATCGGAAGAGGAAATAGAAGAACTCGAAAGGGCGGCCGTGATAGGATATGAGATGCACACCAAGGCAATGCGCCTCATACGGCCGGGCAGAACGGAGAAATTCATCGCCGGACAGATTGACGGCACAGCCCTGTCATACGGCGCACACCACTCCTTCCCCACAATTTTCTCGCAGCACGGAGAGATAATGCACGGAGCACCGTCGATGAACAGCCTCGAAAGCGGACGCCTCGTGCTGTGCGACTGCGGAGGAGAGACAATAAACAACTACTGCTCTGACAACACACGCACAATGCCCGTCAACGGAAAATACACGCAACGGCAGAAGGAAATCTATGACATTGTCGATGAATGTCACGACCTCGCACTCGAGGTGTCGAAGCCGGGAGTGAAATACTTTGACGTGCATCTCGCCGTCTGCCGCAGAATGACAGAGAGGCTGAAAGAGCTGGGACTGATGAAAGGCGACGTTGACGACGCCGTAGAGCAGGGCGCACACGCCATGTTCCTGCCCCACGGCCTCGGACACATGATGGGGATGGACGTTCACGACATGGAGGGCCTGGGACAGATACACGTCGGCTTCGACGAGGAGACGCGCCCACGCCTCGAACAGTTCGGCACCAACTGCCTCAGAATGGGACGACGCCTGGAAGAGGGATTCGTCATCACCGACGAACCGGGAATATACTTCATACCCGCCCTCATCGACGACTGGAAGGCGAAAGGACACTGCAAAGACTTCATCAACTACGACCTCCTCGAGACATACAAGGACTTCGGAGGCATACGCATTGAGGACGACATCCTCATCACAGAAAACGGATGCCGGTTCATAGGCGAGAAGGTGATACCATACCACACCGCCGACGTGGAGCGATACATGGCAGAAAATGCTGAATAAGAAACCGGCTCCACCTCGCAAGCCCTCACCCACAATACAGAACGGCAAGCAACTAAACCAAACATATCAAATAACAACATGAAGAAAATCTATTCAATCGCAGCCATGATAGCCTGCGTCACGACAGCCATGGCACAGCCTGCAGCAACAGCAGAGAAAACAGATTCGGTGAACAAAAACAAGCCCGTCTTTACGGTGATAAAGGAAAATCCTATCACCTCCGTAAAGAACCAGGCCCGCTCCGGCACCTGCTGGAACTACTCAACCCTCTCGTTCTTCGAAGCCGAGATTCTGAAAAAGAAGAACAAGACATACGACCTCTGCGAGATGTTCGTATGCAACAAGAACTACATGGACAGAGCCGTGGTGAAAGTCCGTATGCACGGCGACGCCCAGTTCTCACAGGGCGGCTCGGCATACGACGTGCTCTATGTCCTCAAGACATACGGCATCTGCCCCGAAGAAGCCATGCCCGCACCGGGCACGATGTACGGTGACACGCTCAACAACTTCAACGAGTTCTTCGGCGTGATGGAGCCATACGTAGAGGCAGTGGCAAAGAGCGAAGCCAAGACCATCACCCCGACATGGAAAAACGGTCTGCAGGGCATCCTCGACGCATACCTCGGCAAGTGTCCCGAGACTTTCAAATACGAGGGCAAGACATACACGCCGACACAGTTCGCACAGTCGCTCGGCCTCGACTGGAACGACTACGTTACCATTACATCCTACACACACCATCCCTTCTACACCGCCTTCCCAGTAGAGGTGCAGGACAACTGGCGCCAGCCACACTCATGGAACCTGCCGATGGACGAGATGGCGGCAGTCATCGACAACGCCATCATGAACGGATACACCGTGGCTTGGGGCGGAGACGTGTCTGAGAGCGGATTCACACGCAACGGCCTCGCTCTCCTCATCGACGAGAAAGCGCCGCAGGGCCTCGAAGGCTCCGACATGGCAAAATGGCTGAAACTGACCGCCGCAGAGAAGAAAGACAAGATAAAGGAAGCCGGAGTGACGGTGAAGGAACTCACACCATCGCAAGAACAGCGTCAGAAAGAATATGACAACTGGACTCTCACCGACGACCACGGCATGCTGATCTACGGCATAGCAAAAGACCAGACGGGACGCGAATACTACATGGTGAAAAACTCATGGGGCACGGACAACGAATACAAAGGCACATGGTATATGTCCAAAAACTTCATCATAGCTAAGACAATGGACTATATGGTGAACAAGAACGCTATCCCCAAGGACATCAGAAAGAAACTCGGCATCTGATTCTTTTCATTTCAGATGACAGCAAAGACAACAGTGACAACAAGGAATATGTTTTCAGACAACAACAGAGAACGCAAAAAACTACTACAGCAGAAGCATTCTCCGTTGTATTCGTTGCATGTCACCTCGTGACATCCTCGCGTTGCGACCGTTCCTTCTGTTGTCACCGTTGTCTCTGTTGTCGTCTGAAAAACTTGTCGTCTGAAAAAACACAGTCGTCAGAAAATAATCTCGCCAACTATTTCATAACACACTCTCCTATGCACTTCAAATGGAAATATACTCCGACCTCAGAGGCTGAGGAAAGCGCAGCACAGACACTCGCAAAGAAGCTGAATGTCGCACCCGTGCTCGCCCGACTACTACTGAGGCGTGGCATTACCACTGAATCGGCAGCAAAACGCTTCTTCCGTCCACAGCTGACAGACCTCATCAACCCCTTCCTCATGAAGGACATGGACCTCGCCGTCGATAGGCTGAACGACGCCATCGGAAGAAAAGAGCGCATCCTCGTCTATGGGGACTACGACGTTGACGGATGCACCGCCGTCGCACTCGTCTATAAATTCCTGCAACAGTTCTACTCAAACATCGACTATTACATCCCCGACCGCTACGACGAGGGATACGGCGTGTCGAAGAAAGGCATAGACTACGCCAAAGCCAACGGCGTGTCGCTCATCATCATTCTCGACTGCGGCATAAAGGCGACAGACGAGATAGCCTACGCCAAATCACTGGGCATCGACTTCATCGTCTGCGACCACCACGTCCCCGACGAGACATTGCCGTGTGCCGTGGCTATCCTCAACCCCAAGCGCAAAGACGACACCTACCCCTTCAAGCACCTGTGCGGATGCGGCGTAGGATTCAAGTTCATGCAGGGTTTCGCACGCAGCAACGGCATACCCTTCGCACAGCTGCAACCCATGCTCGACCTCTGCGCCGTCAGCGTGGCGGCAGACCTCGTCCCCATAGAGAGCGAGAACCGCATCCTCGCATATCACGGACTGCGGCAGCTCAACCAGGAGCCCTCGACAGGACTGAAGGCAATAATCGAAGTCTGCGGCATGACAGGACGACAGGTCACCATGAGCGACATCACATTCAAGATAGGACCGCGCATCAATGCCAGCGGACGCATGGAGAACGGAAAGGAGAGCGTCGATCTGCTCGTAGAGAAAGACTATGCCCACGCCCTCAAGGTGTCCGAGCAGATAAACGAATACAACGAGCAGCGCAAGGACATCGACAAACAGATGACCGACGAGGCGAACCAGATTGTAGAACGCCTCGAGAACCAGAAACACCAGTCGAGCATCGTCCTATACGACGAGGGATGGAAGAAAGGCGTCATCGGCATCGTCGCCTCACGCCTAACGGAGATATATTTCCGCCCCACCGTAGTCATCACACGCGACGGCGACCTCGCCACCGGCTCGGCACGCTCCGTCGCCGGCTTCGACATCTACGCCGCCATAAAGTCGTGCCGCGACCTCCTGCTCAACTTCGGAGGACACACCTACGCCTGCGGACTGACCCTGAAATGGGAGAACGTGAAACTCTTCCAGAGCCGTTTCCAGGAGTATGTCGATAAGCATATCATGCCAGAGCAGACAGAGCCGATACTGCACATCGACGCCATGCTCGAGTTCCGCGAGATAACAAAGAAGCTGCACTCCGACCTGAGAAAGTTCGCACCCTTCGGCCCCGGAAACACGAAACCGCTTTTCGCAACGGAAGAGGTATATGACTTCGGCACGTCAAAAGTTGTCGGCAGACAGCAGGAGCACATAAAGCTCGAACTCGTCGATTCAAAATCCAACAACATCATGAACGGCATCGCCTTCGGACAGTCGGCGGCAGCGAGGTACATAAAGTCGAGACGATCCTTCGACATAGCATACACCATAGAAGAAAACACCTACAGGCACGGCGCCATACAGCTGCAGATAGAGGATATCCGCACAGACGTAGCAGGCGAAAGGGCATGATGTCACAAGAGAGGACAGGGGCGACAGGAATACCCGGTGAAGCCCATGACAGCTTGATTCTTTTTTTGAAGACAACAGAGACAACAAAAACATTGCCGTCTAAAAAGAAACAACAGTGACACACAAAGAGATTCTGAAACAATATTGGGGATACGACAGCTTCAGAGGCATACAGGAAGAGATAATCGACAGCATCTCGAGCGGCAGCGACACTCTCGGCCTCATGCCCACCGGCGGAGGGAAATCCATCACGTTCCAGGTGCCCGCACTTGCCGTCCCCGGCGTGTGCCTCGTCATCACACCCCTCATCTCGCTGATGAACGATCAGGTGCAGAACCTGCGGCGGCGCGGCATAACAGCCCATGCCCTGCACTCCGGCCTCAGCCGTCAGCAGACGGTGCAGGTGCTGGACAACTGCATCTTCGGGAAAATCAAGCTGCTCTATATCTCGCCCGAGAGAATAGAATCCACGCTCTTCCTCCAGAAGCTGAAACACATCAAGGTCAGCTTCATCACCGTTGACGAGGCACACTGCATCTCACAGTGGGGCCACGACTTCCGTCCCGCCTACAAGAAGATAGGCACGCTGCGCCGACATCTGCCCGGCAAAGCCGTCCTCGCCCTCACCGCCACCGCCACGCCACGCGTCATCCGCGACATCAGGAAACAGTTAGACTTCCGGGGCGACAACATCTTCCGCATGTCCTTCAGGCGCAGCAACCTCTCCTACGTCGTCAGACGGACAAAAGACATAACGGAAGAGATCATACACATACTGACACACACACACGGCAGCACCATCATCTACACCATGAGCCGGCTCAAGACACACGAGCTGTGCACTGACCTGGAGAAGGCGGGCTTCAGCTCGACATATTTCCATGCCGGACTTGACATCGCCGTGAAAAACAGACATCAGGCCGACTGGCAGACTGACAAGAAACGCATCATCGTGGCCACCAACGCCTTCGGCATGGGCATCGACAAGCCCGACGTGCGCCTCGTCATTCACGCCGACCCCCCAAGCTCCATAGAGGCATACTTCCAGGAAGCGGGCAGGGCAGGACGCGACGGACAGCACGCCTATGCCGTGCTGCTCCTCGCCCCGTCATCGGAGAGCTCCATGCGCAGACGCCTCGCCAACGCCTTCCCTGACAAAGCCTTCATACGCGACGTTTACGAACACATCGCCTACTTCTACCAGATAGGCGTAGGCATGGGCAAGGGCCACTCGTTCGTCTTCCCCCTGGCAAAGTTCTGCGCACAGCACAGATACATGCAGAGCCAGACCGACGCCGCACTGAAAATCCTACACAATGCCGGATACATCTCCTACGACACCGACCCCGACAGCCACTACAGAGTACTCATCACAGTGAAGCGTGACGAACTCTACCGGCTGAAAGACACCGACCAACTGGAGGACAGCATCATCGAATACATCGTGCGACGCTGCGAAGGCGTCTTCACCGACTATGTCTTCGTTGACGACGAGGAGATGGCACGCAGGCTGAAATGCCGCACCAACACCATACACGTCGCCTTCTCATTCCTCAGACGGAAACACATCATCGACTTCGTTCCCCCGCGCACCAACCCGAAGCTCACGCTACTCGTCAACCGCATCGACGGCAGCGACGTCAGGCTCAACGACGAAGTCTATGAGACACGGCGGAAAGTCATGAAAGACAACATCGAGAGCATGATAGCATATTGCAGGGAAGACACCCTGTGCCGGCAGACCTTCCTCGTCAGATACTTCGGCGAAACCACGACGGCAGACTGCCAAGCCTGCGACATCTGCCTCTCCCGACGCCGCACCACGGCAGACACCACGGCAGATAACACGGCTGACAACACGGCTGACCCAACGGCAGACCCAACGGCTGACAACGGCAGCTGCCACGCCGAAATCCTCGCTATCCTCGCCGACGGCAGACCCCACAGGCTCGCCGACATCTACAACACCCTCCGTCACACGCAAGACACCGCAGAGCAGGCCGTTCTCACTCTTTTCACACAAGGACGCGTGACAGTCAGAAACAACATGATCAGCCTCGCAACATCTCACGAATAGCGGACTGGCTACATTTAGACAGGACATCCCCGATATGCTGACAATATAGTATGGTTATATAGTAAGCGTCTCCGTTGTATGTCGCCTCGTGACATACTCGCGTTGCGACCGTTCACTATGTTGTCACCGTTGTCTCTGTTGTCGTAAAAAAAACATAGTCGTATAAATACAGAGCTGTTGTGTCATTCTCTTGACGCGGGGGAGATTGCCACCCCGGCGGATGCAGGCTTCCGGGACGATACTCTCCGGAGCCTGTTTTCTTTTCCGTGGCGTATGGGTAATGATGACGTGGGGCTGCCTACGGCACAAACATCGCCGTCACGAAAACGAAACGAGGCTGTGTCAGGAGAGTAACTGACACAGCCTCGCCAAGAGTGTGGCGGTTGTGCGCTATATTCCGACAAACCAGTCGGGTTTGTTGTCGTCGGCAAGCACTTTGGAGATGTCGTAGTCGTCAGCATTGACGGTATGCGCCCACGGCACACGCTTGGAGAGGTCGATGGGGTTGCCGTCGAAGTCGTAGCTGTCCGCCTCGCCGTAGAATGTCGTCAGCTCTTTCTCGGGAGCCCCCCAGTTGTTCCAGCCGCCGGGGTTGACGAATTTTCCCATTGTGCAACCGATGAAGACAGTCTTTGCGAAGGGTCGCCACGGCCTGCCGAGGAAGACACCGTCAGTAACCTCTTTCTCTGCCGTGACGAGGCAGTATTTGAAGACGTAGCCGTATTTCGATGTCTCGGGTGTAGAAGCGGCGGTGAGATAACCATTGCGGAGACAATGGAGCTGGCAGTTGTCGAAATATGCCGTCGATGAGCCGAAGATGAAATCGACGGTGCCTTCGATGTAGCAGTTCTTGTAGTATTGTTTCGACTGTTTGCCGTAGGTGTAGAGAGTGTCCTGAAAGCCTTTGAACCTGCAGTTGAGGAAGACGGCGCGGTTGCCGCTGACAAACATCGCCACGGCCTGTCCTACGGGACCGGCGGTGTTGGCGAAGGTGATGTTCTCGGCACGGAAATCGTCTGAATAGACATAGAAGGCGGCTGAACCGGAGGTGCCCATCTCCTCGCCGAAATAGTTGTGTTTCTGTGCGTAGTCGTCGTACTGTATGGTGGTGTTGTCGCGGCTCTCGCCAATGAGCGTGATGTTGCGCTTACACTCGGGGATGACGACTTTCTCTTTATAGACGCCATTGGAGACGTAGATGCGCGTCTCCACCTTACGGTAGGCGGGCACGGCATCGATGGCTGCCTGCACGGTGCGGTAGGTGCCGCTGCCGTCGGCGGCAACGACGAAATCGAACGTGCGGCGGTCGGCATGTGCCATGACAGCGACGCTGAGCACTAAGAAAAGGATTTTTAATCGTTTCATAATTGTTGTGTTTTACTTGTCAAACGTGTTTTTTTCGCAAGCTCAAGAAAACTTCTCGTCAGCTTGTCTTTGTTGTCAACCTGTTTTTTAGACGACAAGCGGGGGCAAGAGGTATGGCGGTGTGAGTGGCGTGGAGGGCAAGGGGTCAGCCGCCTATGAGCAGGATGCTGATGAAGCCGAGGAGAAGGGCGTAGGTGGCCTCTTTCTGATAGCCGTGGGCGTGGGTTTCGGGAATCATCTCGTCGGACGTGACATACAGCATCGCGCCTCCGGCGAAGCCGAGCATCACGGGCAGCATGGCGGCGGAGACGGAGCCGAGGGCATAGCCGAAGACTACACCGACAATCTCGAGCAGACCTATTCCCGCAGCTATCAGCATAGTGCGCAGGCGGGAGACGCCGGCAAGGAGGAGAGGGGCGATGACCACCATGCCCTCGGGGACATTCTGGAGCGAGAGGCCGATGGTGACGGTCCACGACGTTGGTCCCTCGCCGCCGAGACTGACACCTGCCGCCATGCCTTCGGGCAGCTTGTGGAGGGCGATGGCGAGGACGAAAAGGAGGATGTTGTTGAGACTGCTGTTGTGATGATGCGCCTCTGGGTCGAGGCCTGTGATGACATGAAGATGGGGCGTGACAAGGTCGAGGAGGTTGAGGACAAACGCCCCTGCCATCACACCGGCGGCAACGAGGAGCCACTGCCAGCCCTCTACCATATCGAAGGCGGGGACGATGAGACCCACCGACGCCGCTGCCAGCATAACGCCGGCACAGTAGCCGAGGACGGCATCGTTCCATTTGTGGGGCAGATCCCTGACAAAGAAGCCGAGGATGCCGCCGATAACAGTGGAGCCGCAGAGACCGGCAGCGCTGTAGAGAATTTCTTCCATAGACCTGTAGTTTTTTTTCTTTCATACCGCACCGGACGAAACGGGGACGGCGATGACAAGCGCAAAGTTAGCAGAAAAACACGAAACGGCAAAACATTTTGACATATAATAAAGGTGTAAGTGTTAAAATTGTGTTAAACAGGGGCTGAAACCTTGACTCGTACCTTAGGGCATGCATTAACTTTGCAACTGAAAAGGAGAATACATGTATCTCTGTAACAACACATCGCGCGATAAAGACAATGAACAACAAGACAAGACTGAAAATCGGGGAGTTCTCCAGACTGATGCAAGTCACGGTGAAGACGCTGCGCCACTATGAGCGTCTGGGACTGCTGCTGCCGTCAGAGGTGGACGACACTACGGGCTACCGCTACTACACGGTGTCGCAGATGACACGCCTGAATGCCATACGCGACCTGAAAGAGCTGGGCTTCTCGCTCGAAGAGATACGCCTGCTCTACAGCGACGAGACACACACGCCGAGCGTGGGGATGCTCGCCACGAAGCTGCGCGAATGCAACAGGCAGATAAGACGCCTGCTGAAACGCCGCGAACAGCTGACAGCCTGGATGGAATCCCAAAAACAACTGAAGACAATGGAAAAATTTTCAATGACATCGCTGCCCGCCATCACGGTGGCGTCGCACAGAAGAGTGATAAAAAGATATGCCGACCTCGGAACGTTGTGCGTGAACGTCATCGGACCTGAGATGCAACGACTGGGATGCGTCTGCCCTACACCGGGCTACTGCTTCACTACAGAACACAACACGGAATATACGCCGACAGACATCGACATCGAATACTGCGAGCAGGTGGAAGAGGCGGGGAAGGATTCGGACATCATAAAGTTCAGGCATCTCGACGAGGTGCCCATGGCGCTGTGCATGAAACACTACGGCAGGTACGAGAAATTCTACGAATCGTTCACCGAACTGTTCAAATATCTCGACGAGCACGACTATGAGGTCTGCGGAAACATACGCACCGTGTATGTTGACGGAATATGGAACCAGGAAGACCCTGAGAAATGGCTGTCAATCATACAGGTGCCGGTGAAGAAGAGGAAGGCGTGAAACCAAGGAAAAACATGACGTCCAGTCCGAAAAGGCCGGACGTTTTGCGTAGGCACGACAGAGTGGAGGAAAGGGAATGGGCGGCGGAGAACTCAGGGGAAAACGGAAATTAATAAACTTTTAGTAAAAAGATTTGGCTGCACAAGGCAGAATGAGTAACTTTGTAAACGAAATGGCAAGAAGCAAGTAGCATTTCAACATTTTTATCATGAAGAAAATACTATTGTTAGGCTCAGGAGAACTGGGTAAGGAGTTTGTTATAGCTGCGAAACGCAAAGGCATTTATGTCGTGGCATGTGACAAGTATGACAACGCGCCAGCCATGCAGGTGGCCGACGAAAGGGAAGTCTTCCCGATGCTCGACGGAGACAAGCTGGCACAGGTTGTGGAGAAACACCACCCCGACATCATCGTGCCGGAGATAGAGGCGATACGCACAGAACGCCTCTTCGACTTCGAGAAGCAGGGAATACAGGTCGTGCCGTCGGCAAGAGCGGTCAACTACACGATGAACAGACAGGCGATAAGAGACCTCGCCGCCAAGGAACTCGGGCTGAGGACAGCCAAGTATTTCTACGCGAAGACATACGACGAACTTCTGGAAGCAAGCAGGAGCATCGGTTTCCCGTGTGTCATAAAGCCGCTCATGTCGTCGTCAGGACACGGACAGAGCACCGTGAAGACGGCAGAAGAGCTGCGACCCGCTTTCGACGCCGCAATGGAAGGGGCGCGAGGCGATGTGAAAGAGGTGATAATAGAAGAGTTCATACACTTCACATCAGAGTTCACACTGCTCACCGTGACACAGAAAAACGGACCTACACTCTTCTGCCCGCCTATCGGACATGTGCAGAAGAGCGGCGACTACCGCGAATCCTGGCAGCCATACCAGATTTCGGAGAAAGACCTGAAAGACGCACAGGAGATGGCAAAGAAAGTGACGGCATCGCTCACCGGAGCCGGAATATGGGGCGTGGAGTTCTTCCTCACCGACACGGGAGTGGTGTTCTCCGAACTGTCGCCACGTCCGCACGACACCGGCATGGTGACACTGTCTCACTCGACAAACCTCTCGGAGTTTGAGCTGCACCTGCGCGCCGTCCTCGGACTGCCAATACACGACATCAAACTCGAACATGCCGGAGCATCGGCTGTAGTGCTTGCAGACAAAGACTACGACTGCCCGCCGGAATACAACATCGACGAAGTGCTCTCTGAAGAGAACACACGCATCAGAATCTTCGGAAAACCAGACGCCCACAAGGGACGACGCATGGCAGTGGTGCTGGCATACGGACCCGTGGAAGAAGGCACCGACAAGCTGCGTGACAAGGCGAAGAGACTGGCAGAAACTGTATTGTAAGAACAAAAGACGAACATGACGCTATATCCAAAACTCATCATCGACGCTCTCGCCACCGTGACTTATGCGGGAACGAAGAAAAACCTCGTGGAGAGCGAGATGCTTGTCGATGACATACGCATCGACGGAATGAAGGTGTCGTTCTCTCTCCTCTTCCCGAAAGAGACCGACCCCTTCCTCAAATCTACCGTGAAAGCAGCAGAGGCTGCCATACACTACCATGTCAGCAAGGATGTGGAGGTGACAATAAAGACAGAATACAAAACCGCACCGCGACCGAAAGACGAACCGCTGCTGCCCGGAGTGAAGCATATCATAGCCATCAGCTCGGGAAAGGGCGGCGTGGGGAAATCAACCGTCTCGGCAAACACGGCTGTCGCACTCGCACGCCTCGGCTACTCCGTAGGACTGCTCGACACCGACATCTTCGGACCTTCGATGCCGAAGATGTTCGGATGCGAAGACGCAAGACCATACGCATCGGAGACGGAAAACGGCAGACAGCTGATTGAACCCATTGAACGATACGGCGTGAAACTGCTGTCAATAGGATTCTTCGTGTCCCCGCAGACAGCCATGCTGTGGAGAGGAGGAATGGCATGCTCGGCACTGAAACAGCTTATTGCCGACGCCAACTGGGGCGAACTGGACTTCCTCATCCTCGACACGCCTCCCGGAACAAGCGACATACACCTCTCGCTGCTGCAACTGCTGAAAATCACGGGAGCCGTGATAGTCTCCACACCGCAGGCTGTGGCTCTCGCCGACGCGCGAAAAGGCATAGACATGTACCAGAACGAGAAGGTGAAGGTGCCGATTATCGGACTTGTGGAGAACATGGCATACTTCACTCCGGCGGAACTGCCAGAAAACAAGTACTACATCTTCGGCAAAGACGGATGCAAGAAACTTGCCGAGAGCCTCGGCCTGCCACTACTGGCACAGATTCCGATTGTGCAGAGTATATGCGAGACAGGTGACGAAGGCCGCCCCGCAGTGACCGACGTGGCATCGCCGACAGGACAGGCTTTCCTCGCGCTCGCACAGGCTATAGCGTCGAAAGCGAGACGGCTGAAGGAATGACGACATACGACACAAAACGCAGGAGAGGCTGCAACGCACGACAGAAGGCGCGTTGCAGCCTCTCTTGGTTTTAAAGACACGCGGCGGCATGGCCTGAAAACGGCAGCCGGAACTATTTTGACAGCTCGCGGCGATAGATGAAAACGGCGAGAAGGGCATAGACTACTGTCTGAAGCCAAAGGGCATTGAGACAAGGCATGACATCCGGCAGACGGGCTCCCATAGAGTTCATCGCAATGTAAGCCTTGATGCCCCATGTGCTGGGGAAAAGCCATGAGAGCCACTCCCATACCACCGGAATATTGCTCGCAGGCCACGACACGCCGGACATGAAGAGCAGCACGACACTCGTGAAGACTACAAGCATCAGCACATCCTCGCGCTGACGCACAATGCTCATTACCGACATGGAGAAGAAGATGCACGACATGAGATAGGGAACGAGGAAAAACAGAAATTCCTTGGCGTGGATGATGCTGACAAAACCAAACATCCTGGGGATGACAAGCAGTACGTATGCCGACATCACGGCATACAACAGGATGTAAGCCATAAACTTGCCTCCGACGACAGACGCCACATTTGTATATAGCTTGTCGCGCATGACGATGCGCCCGTATTTCTCGCGCAGCGTTCCCGAGGTGATGCCCATGCCCAGCAATATCGTCTGCTGGAGAATGAGGACAAGCACACCGGGAAGGATGAAATTGCCGTAGCCTCCCGTCGTGTTGTACAATGCGACCTCGTCGCATACCACCGGGGCCGTGGCTGTCTCCTCGTCGCGGGCGGTGGGCAGGGCAAGCACACTCTTCTGAATCTCTGTCCCGAACTCCGAGCAGACGGCAACTGCGGTCTGATAGACATTCTTATAGACAAGCATGAGCGACATGTCGCAATAGACACTCACCGTAGCCTGCTCCATACGATGCAGACGGCGGTCGAAATCGGAAGGGATATAGACTACGCCGTATGCCTCCTGCCTGCCTACGAGACGACGAGCCTCGTCAAGGTCTGTGGCATGAAAAGCCACGCGGACATTGGGCGATGCGTCATACTGACGAAGGAAATTACGGCTCGAAACCGTACGACACTTATCTACAACAACGACAGGGACCTCGCGCACCACCTCGTTGTTGTAGATCCAGGAATAGATGACGGGATAGACAAGCGGAAGCAGTGTGACAAACAACAGCATACCCTCGTCCATCAGCATATAGCGTATCTCCTTATACCAGATGGCACAAAGAGAATGGAAAGAGGAGATGACGGTGCGGAGAAATGACATTGCAGGGATTCTTTCGGGGATGGATTATATGACAGATGAGATTTTGCGGAACGGTGTCACGCAGTATATACAAACGTCGTGAAGATGCGGCGGAGACGGCGTAGAAACAGCAGCGGAAGGAGAGCGAAGAGAAGAAGCATCGCAAAATACGGCCAGGTGTCTGACAAAGGATAGCCGTTGAAGATGTTGAGAGAATAGACCATCCAATAATGACGCAGAGGGAAAAGCCACGCCAGAGCCTCCAACGGAGCGTCCATAGAGAAGACGGGGAACGCTGCGCCTGCCATCGAGAAACTCAACACACTAAACAGCGAACACACACTCATGGACAGACGCATCGACGGAACTATGGCGAATGCCAGCAGACCGAAGCCCTGACCGGCAAGAACTGTAAGCAAACCGAGCGCAAGCATGTATGACACACTGCCCGAATGCGGGAAATGCAGGATGCAATACAGCACATAATAGTGGGCGTACATGACAAAGAGAAAGAGCGCCGTGTGCAGCAGGAGCTTCGAGAATATCGCTTTTGACACGCTGCCTCCTGCCATGGAGAGCAGCTGTGCGGCAGTGCGGCGCTTCAACTCAGAGCCTAAGCTATATGCTGTGAGCAGCATCACAAAGAGCAATATGCAGCCCGGAACAAGTATTGTGGAGAGATAGACATTGTAGTTGACAAAAGGATTGTTCAGAAGATGGGCGTCGAGGGCTACCGGCTGAAGGAAGGTCATCGCCTCGCGGGGAGTGAAGCCCTTGGCTGAAAGGGTTGCCTGGCCCACCGCGGCAGAGGCGAGGGTGGTCACGGTCTTCATGTCTCGATAGAGCAACGCACCTGCCGTGAGCGACGTGCTGGAATAATAGAACGACAAACGCGGCTGTCTGGACGACAGCATATCACGCTTAAGACCTTCCGGAATGTAAAGAAAAGCGTATATCTCGCCGCGCTGAACAGCCTTGCGGGCATCTGAAACCGACGGATAATGTGCCACGACGCGCGACGACTGCATGGCATCCAGCCGACGGACAATGTTGCGGGAGACACTCGAGTTGTCTATATCGACCACTCCGACAGGCATGTCCTCCGGCTGTCCTTCTGCCATCAACGAAGTGAAGAAGACAACACAGAACAGCGGGAAGACAAGGAAAGAGAGGAGATAAACGGGATTTCGGCGTACGAAACCGCATTCTCTCAACACTATGTCGAGGATTTCTTTCATCGTCGGTTATGGGTTAGGTATGCAGTGGCTATGCGCCGTGCGGCGCAAGGTCTATCTGTCTGCCACGAGAGTCATGCCGGGACGCAGGCCCTTGAAAGGCTTCACGAGGTGCGCCCTGACCTCGAAGGTCTTCAGGTCGTACTGTCCGTTGGTCTTCGCCGCCTTCCATGTGGCATACGACCCCTGGTCCTTGATGTAATAGACCTTAAGGTCGAAATGCTCGTTGAAGGCAGGGCAATAGGCAGAGAACGTCTCGCCCACCTTCATACCCTGAAGCATATCCTCGCGTACATTGAACGTAGTATAAACCTTGTCGAGCATAGAGATTGTCATGATTGGCGAGCCGGTGCCCACGAGTTCTCCAACCTTGGGATATATCTCGCTCACCTCTCCCTCGGCAGCAGCAAGCTGTACCGTCTCGCGCATATATGCCGCCACCTCCTGCATGGCACCTTTCGCACGCTGCCATTGTGCCGTTGCGGCACGTTTCTCTTCAGCCCTGGCACCGTTGACAGCCATGTCATACTGGCTTTTGGCAGCCTTCTCCTGCGCCTCCATCGCCTTGTATGTGGCGTAGGTCTCGTCTCTTTTCTGCGCCGTCACCACCCCTTCGTCATAGAGTCGCTGCACTCTCTCGTAGCTTTTCTTTGCCACATCGGCTCCCGCCTTTGCCTGCTGCCACATCTCGTAGGCGCCGCGCACCTGCTCCTGGCGTGCTCCGCGCTGTGCCATCTCAGCCATGGCGGCTGCCGCGTCTTCGGCTCCTGAAGCCTGTGTCCGCTTCGCCTCCACCTCCGGGCAGTCAAGTATGGCGAGTGTGTCGCCGGGTTTCACGTAGTCGCCCTCCTTGACACAAATCTCAAGGATGCGTCCCGGGACTTTGCTCGACACACGGTACTCCTCCACTTCAACCTCGCCCTGTATGTCTTCCGCAGTCTTTCCGATGGTGAAATATCCTATCACGCCCACCAAGACAACCACTGCCACGAGGGCAAGCAGTGCGAGCAGTGTATTCCTGTTTTGTTGTTTGTCGTTCATCTGTGTAGAAAAAATAATATGTTCTGTAGAGAAAGAAAAGATAAGGTGGCTTTGTCCACCTGTCAGAGAAGGGTATTCCGGCACTGCAATGTCGGCAGATGATGCCCTGCGGCAGTGTCAGAAGCGTTGTCGTTCAGTTCATCTCGCCCGTCGCCTTCATCAGCGCGAGTTGTGACATTCTCAAATCTATCTCGGCATCGATGACACGGCTTTGTGCGTCAAACCATGCCGTCTGCGCCCCGATGACATCGGTAGAGCTTATCACGCCCTCTCTGAATCCTATGTTGGCGCACCGCATATTCTCCTCAGCATGGCGGATGTTCTGTCTTGCCATGAGCAGGCGTTTCTCCGCTTCGCTCACCTTGAAGTTCTCCTGCGAGATCTGGAGCTCGATTTTCTCCTTTGTCTCAGCCATCTCAAGCTCAGCCATGACAGTGGCAGCCTTGGCGGCGCGTATCTTGTAAGTGCTCTCTCCCCAGTTCCATACAGGCACTCTGAGAATGACGCCCACATTCCACAGCCCGGCAAACGAGCGGTGGAAGCCGTCGGCGACATTGGGGTTTGTCACGAGATATCCTCCAGTCATCACCACCTGCGGCATAAAGGCGGCCCGTGTGAGTTTGGTGAACTGTCGTGTCATGGCCACCATATTGTTCAGGCATTTCACTTCCGGGCGGCGTTCAATGGCAGCATTCACGTCGTCGGGAGAGGCAACGGAGAGCTGGCGGACTATCTCGGCATCTTCGTCAGCAAGCCTGACCTGGCTGTCCAACGGCAGTCCGCAACGCTGACAGAGAAGCATCTTCGCCAATGCGAGACCGTTCTGCGCCTGTGTGAGCGCCACTTCGCTCTCGTTGAGTTTGACAGCCACCTTCAGCCCTTCGGCACGTGTCGCGACGCCTTCGGCTATCATCTTGTCAACGTCCGCCTTCAGCTGTGCAACCAGTTTGTTGTAGTTCTGTGCGAGTTTGAGTTTATGTGCGAGTGAGACAACGAGCCAATAGGTGTGGTCGATGTCATATAGTGTCTGGTGTGTAAGCTGTTCGAGATGGTTTGCCGTAAGGTTTTTCTGCAGGTCAGCCATCCTGTTTGCCGCCGTGATGGCCCCTCCCATATAAACCGGTTGTGTTACTATGACCGCCCCTGCAAACACTTGTCTGGTGTCAGTCTTGAATGCGTCGGTGAGAGCCTGTCCGTAGGCGTTGCCCTTTTCGGCGAGTTCGCCTGCCTTCTGTCCCATCTCCTGTTGCAGTTTCAAGGCGGTCTCGGGAGATATGACGCCATTCTGCACGAGATTCATCACACTTTCAGAGAGCGAACCTGACAGTCCCGATACTATCGTAGAGCCTATGTTGTCCAAGGCACCCTGCTGTGCTGCGCTGAGCAGAGAGAGTTGTTTGCTCATCAGTTCGTATCCGCCGATGGCCGAGACCTTTGGCAGATACTTCGTGCGCGCCGACTTTCTGATGTTGTCGGCAATGTCCTGCTGCACCTTTCCGACAGCCAGCTGCCGGTTGTTTCTCAGTGCCATCGCCCTGCAACTGTCCAACGTCAGTGTCTGTGCATGGGCGTCCCACACACAGCACAGTGTCAGAAGTGTCAGTGTAAAGTATCTCATATCAGTCATTTGCGTTTACTGTTCGTCATTCATCCCGCCTTGTCTTGGCGGCGGAGACAGAGTGTGTCATTTCAGCTGTACGGATTTGCTGCCTATGAGGTTGCCGTCGCAGAAAATGCTGATTCTATACGTTCCGGGTACGAGGGCCTCTGCGATGTCGCAAACGACAGTCTGCGAAGATTCTTGTCCCGTATATTCGAACGTCCTCTTTGCCGTATATTGTATGCTTCGGTTCTCGTAGTTAAGTGTCCCTGCCGGAGCGAGAGTGGTGTTTGTCGGCGACTTCAGCTGCACATAGACAGTCTTTTTCCCAGCCTGTGCCGTCACGTTTTTTGCGATGTTGAACGACACGGAGAATTTCCTGCATTTCTTCAGCGAGCGTGCTTTCTTTGAATCTGAGGTGAACATCTGCAGGTTTATTGCCGTAGCGTCCAGCTGTGCAGCGATGGCAACTTTCTCTGTGAGCGACGCCTTTTCCGTATTCAGCCCCTGTATAGTCCTGTTTGCCTCTTCGTATTGTCCTCTTATCTGTGTGTTCTCTGCGCGCAGGTTCTGGTTCAACTGGTTGAGCGAATCGATTTCGATGATATAGCTCCGTATGACGGCGCGGCATGTAGCGAGTTCTTTCTTCAGCCTTGCTATCTCTCTTGCATCAGAACTTTTCACTTCTCTCAGTTCTTTCAGAAGCTGTTGTGTTCTCAGCTGTTCTTTGGTGAGTTGTGCCACGATGGAATCGTTGTTGATGCTTGTCTTCATCTCGGCATACTGGTCGGCGAAGCGCTGGTATTCATTTTCCATCTCCTGCTTGTCAAGTTCGGCGAGTTCCTGCATCTCCTGATTGGCTGCTTTCTGCTGTTTCAGGTTTTCGGTAAGATAGAGCACTACGCCTGCGAGGAGCACGATGACGATGACAAAGATGGTGATGATGATTTTCTTGTTCATGAAGAGTTATGCGATAATTGTTTGTTTACGTTTCGGTGAAACCAGATACATCCTCCTTGATATTCTGGATGTATAAATTGGCATAACACTCCCGCCCGTCAGTTCATATCTTGTCGGGAGAGAGTGTTGTCTGTTTGCAAAATTATTCAAAATTATTGAATTGCCAAAACAATATCAATACGGCTTGACATTTGTTTTGAGAATTTAAGTTTTTGGCGGTTTTTTGGAACAATGCAATTCTGAAAGGGTGCACAGTGCCGCATTGCCTCCGTCGTGAACCAGCCAGTGCGGGGCGTGCCGTCACTTTGCCTTGTCGAGCGACGAGCGTTTGTCACGTCTGTACGACCGATAGTCGTCGAGTTCTATCTCCACCTCCGGCTCTACGAGTTGGGTGTCTTGGGGGAGTGAGAATTTCATGTATTTGATGTTCAGCCCGCGTTCAATCCACATCTTCTCGTAGTAGGTCTGTATGGAAAGAATCTGTTTCGTCGTGTCGTCGATGCCTTCCTGGTGGTACAGGTCAGTGGTATGGAAGAGTAGCGGCAGCTTGTTGTGCCCTACCATATATGTCGTGTAGGTGAAGAGGAAGTTCGAGTCGGTCTTCAGATGTATTGTTCCGTTGTTGACGAGGAACTTTCTGTATCTCTCGAGGAAGAAAGTAGATGAAAGGCGTTTGCGCGGGTTTTTCATCTGCGGGTCAGAGAAAGTGAGCCATATTTCGCTCACTTCGTCCTTCTGGAAGAAGCGGTCGATGATTTCGATGTTTGTTCTGAGGAAGGCTACGTTCTTCAGTCCTTGGTTCAACGCCATTGTCGCTCCGGTCCACATTCTTGCTCCTTTGATATCTACTCCTATGAAGTTGGTGTCGGGATAGAGCTTGGCGAGTTCGACAGTATATTCTCCTTTGCCGCATCCGAGTTCAAGAACGATGGGGTTGTTGTTTTTGAAGAATGTCTCTCTCCATTTTCCTTTCATCCCGAACGGTACGTTGTCGATTACGGAGTACGGGTACTGGAACACGTTTTCGTAGCGTTCCATATCAGCGAATTTTGCTAATTTGCCTTTTGACATAAGTTGTATTGAGTGAATATAACAGAAAAACAGCCAGACCAAGTAAGCCCGGTTGTTTCTCCAGTTGTCTGCCTCACGTGTTCCGTCAGGCGTTATGAATATAGTTTAGTACGGTGTCCTGTCGTATGACAGTGCGTTGTTTCCGCCCTGCGGTGTATCGGCTTGCTGCCCTGTCACAACATCCTGGGTTTCCGGCCGTGGTTCCGTCTCTGCATACGCCGGGTTCTGCTGCGGCTGGAAATCTTCGTTCGGTGTTGTCTGCGACGCGAGTTCAGCCTTCAGGTCTTCGTAGAACGCGGCATGTGCCGTATAGATGTAAGGCACAAGAAGCACGAATCCGATGCCGAGTGTGAGCAATGCGAGTATAAACCATCCTATGAACGAGAGGTCGAGCAGGAACAGTTTGAGTTTCTTGCCCTTCATCATCACCATGCTTCTGTTTATCGCCTCTTCAGCGCCGATGTTCGGGTTGTCGAAGAGGATATACTCAGTCATGGCGTAAGAGTATGACTTCACGATGCCCGGAACGACAAGCAGGAATGTCCAGAGAATGATATATATGTTTTTCAGCAATTCCACCGCCCACACTTTCTTGTTCGTGTAGAAAGCGAAGAGGCTCTGCACGCCGGGTTCTTCCTTGCGTTTCATTCTGAGGAATGCGACATAGAGTGCGAAAGTCAAAGGCAGAATCAGAATGTTTGAGAGGTTTCCCAACATTTCCATTGCCTGCGAGAATGCGCTGAACGCCGCTGTAAATGAATAGACAAGAATCATGGAGACGGCGTAATAGACGATAGTCATCAGCACCGCCGTGCCCCAGTTTCCTGACAGTGCGTCAAGTGCCGCATTGCGTAGTTTTGAGTTCTTTTCCATATATATATAATAAGGTGTAATTTAGAAACACATCTATATTAGTCTTTGTCGAGGCAGACTCCGCTTGCCGGGGTGTCATTCAATGATGACGCGTGTCCATCCGTGTATGTCGGGTTCTATGCCATACTGTATGTTGCGCAGCTTGTTGTACAGTTTCTCGCTGACCGGTCCGGGGTTGTCTCCGAACGAATAGACCTTCCCGGTCTCTATGTCGTCGATGTGCGAGATTGGCGAGATGACAGCCGCGGTGCCGCAAGCTCCCGCCTCTTCGAATGTCTCCAGTTCTTCTTCCGGAATCTGTCTGCGCTCCACTTTCATTCCGAGGTCCTCAGCGAGTTGCATGAGCGATTTGTTAGTGATTGAAGGCAGAATCGACGTTGACTTTGGCGTGATGTAGGTGTTGTCCTTAATTCCGAAGAAGTTAGCCGCGCCCGCCTCGTCGATATACTTTTTCTCCTTTGCGTCGAGATAGAATTCGCAGGCATAGCCGAGTTCGTGTGCCTTTTTGTTTGCGAGCAGCGAAGCGGCGTAGTTGCCGCCAACCTTGTAAATGCCCGTGCCGAGAGGTGCCGAGCGGTCGTGGTCGCGTATGATGACGTATGGGTTGGCGAAGAATCCGCCTTTGAAGTACGGTCCTACCGGAGTGACGAAGATGAGGAAGAGATATTCGTTTGCGGGATGCACACCCACCTGTGCTCCGGTGCCGACGAGCAGCGGTCGGATGTATAATGTGGCTCCGCTCTCGTATGTCGGGATATAGTCTTGGTTGAGTTTCACGACGGTGTCAACCATTTCGTTGAACAGTTCTGTCGGCACCTCGGGCATGAGTATGCCTCTGCACGTAGATTGCAGACGTGCGGCGTTTTCGTCAGAGCGGAACACGCGCACCTTTCCGTCAGGACATCTGTAGGCTTTCAGTCCTTCAAAAGCCTCTTGTCCGTAATGCAGGCATGTGGCAGCCATGTGCATTTTCACATATTCGTCGGAGCAGATTTCTATTTCTCCCCACTTGCCGTCGCGATAATAGCAGCGGACGTTATAGTCGGTCTGGTGGTATCCAAACCCTAAGTTTGACCAGTCTAAGTCCTTCATATCTTTAATATTTCTAATTATTATCGAAGTGCAAAATTACATCAAAATCCTCAGATTGCCAAGAAAAGTGATGAAAAAATTCATTTTTGGCTGTCAAGAATCCTTTTCACCTCGTTGTCGGTGTCAGTGAGGCGTTTTTTGCACAGTTGTATGAGTGTCTGTGCACGTTTCAGTTTCTCGGTCAGGGTATCGAGTTCGAGCGTCCCGGATTCCATTTCCGCCACGATGGATTCTATCTCTTTCATGGCGGTTTCATACTTCATGTTCTCGTCCATAGTATATTTCATTGATTATGTTGTTTTGTCTTGGTTTTCTGTCACGACAGACGTGAGTTGTCCGTCGGCGAGTGTGGTTGTTATGGTCTGTCCCGGCTTGAGTGCCGCCGCCTGTTTTACGATTTTCCCGTTGCATGTCGTCATCGAATATCCGAGGTTGAGTATGCGTTGCGGGTTGAGCATTTCGGTCCGCTGCCGGCACAGTGCGAGCTGCTGCGCCTTTCGTTCTACGAATCTCTGTATTGCCATTGGCATTCTCACTTCGAGCTTGGCAATATGCTGTGCGTGTGCCATGAGGCATTTGGCTGCCGCGATTGAGATGTCTTTCGCAGTGTGTTCGAGTTTCTTCCCGCCGCGTTCGATGATGACGGCAGCCATGGCGGGGATTTTCCCTTCAGCCGCTGTCAGTCTCAGGGCTTCCGTTTCGAGGCGTCTTCTGGCCGCCATGCCTATTGCGGCAGTCCACGTGTCGAGGCGTTGTCCCACAGCCTCGAGCCTATCGACAAGCAATGCAGCGGCAGCCGTAGGTGTCTTCACCCGTGTGTGTGCCACCATGTCGATGACGCTCTCGTCGCGTTCGTGTCCTATGCCGGTTATTACAGGCAGCGGGAAGTTGGCTACATTCTCGGCGAGTTGCAGCGTGTCGAAGCCTGAGAGGTCTGATGTCGCGCCTCCGCCCCGTATTATGACCACGCAGTCGAAGTCGCTGACGCGCTTGTAGATACAGTCGAGTGCAGCCACGACAGATTCTTCGACCTTCTCTCCCTGCATGACAGCGGGGAAGAGCTGTGTGCTGAAGGCGTAGCCTTTCGGGTTGTCGTAGAGCTGTCGGCAGAAGTCTCCGTAGCCCGCCGCCGTCTGGCTGGAGATGACGGCTATTCTCTGACAGAAGAGAGGCAGAGCGAGTTGTTTCTGCATGTCGAACACGCCTTCTTCCTTCAGCTGTCTGATAATCTCGTTGCGTCGGCGCGCCATGTCTCCGAGGGTGAAGGTCGGGTCGATGTCAGTCACTATCCACGAGAAGCCGTATGCCTCATGGTATTGCGCATATACTCTCAGCAAGACCTCCATACCGGCTTTCAGTCTCTGTCCCGTGACGCGCTCGAAGTTCGCCCGTGCCGGCATCCATGTGTTTGCCCAGCATCTCGCCTGTGCGCGTGCTATGGGCGTGTTGGCTGCCTTGTCCTTCTGCACGAGTTCGAGATAGAGATGTCCGCGGTATTCGTTGGCGTTGGCTATTTCCGCCTTCACCCAATACTGGTCGGGCATGGTCTCCTCTATCACGTCGCGCAAGAGATTGTTGAGTTCGTAGAGTGTGAGTATAGTGGACATAGTAGTTGTGTATGTTTATCTTGCGTTCATGGCTTTCGAGAAGTCAGGGATGCCGAATCCGTAGATGTTGTCAGGCGTGTTATAGTTGTCGGCAGTTTTTCTTACGGTGTCAACAATCTGTTTCGCCGTTTTTTCGGGATGAGCCTGCCATAGGCATGCTATCAGTCCTGCCACCTGCGGTGCGGCGAACGATGTCCCCATATCGTTCAGCAGCGACCCTCTTCCGGTCACTACGGCAGCCGGCGAACCGTATGCCATGACGTCCGGCTTTGTGCGGTTGTCGGCAGAGGGGCCGATGCTTGAGAAAGCGGCGTTCTTCCGCGCCGGCGTGACAGCTCCGACAGTGATTATGTCTCTTGCATCTGCGGGGACGTTGATTTTTTTCCACGAGCCCATACCCTCGTTGCCTGCGCTGCTTACCATCACAATGCCTTTCGACGCGAGCATCGACGCCGCTCTCGAGCAGACAGATGTCATGCCGTCGAGTTCGGCATATCGGTGTGACATCGTCTTATGGTCGAACTCGCTGTAGCCCAACGAGCTGGTGATGATGTCTGCCCCTACGGAATCCGCAATCTCTGCCGCCGCAGCCCAATAGTCTTCTTCTACAAGCTGCTCGCTCTCGTTGTCTTCGCACCGTATGAGCCAGTAGGCGGCGTTCGGTGCCGTGCCGACATATCTTTCTTCGACATTGAGGGCCATGGTTGACAGCACCTTCGTGCCGTGATCGACATTGCGGAACATCGTCTTCTTGTCCGGATTGACGACATCCGCCGTACCGGCTATTTTCACCGTTGAGAAAGCGGGGATGCGGTCAACGTTCATGAATCCGCCGTCGAGCACCGCAATCGTCATTCCGTCGCCCATGAAGTTGCGTCTGTGGAGGCTCTCTCCGTTCAGTGCATGTATCTGCGCGTATGCCACGCCGTAGGTTGATGTGCTCTCCATCCCCCACCCTCTCAGTTCTTTTCGCATTGTGAGGCGTCCTTCAGCCGGCGCTATGCTGTCCGGCGAGATCCACACGAGACGTGTCTGCGTGACATACGGCAGACGCGCCACCTGCTTGAAAGCCGACATGCTCTTTGCCTTCACGACGACGGTGTTGTTCCATTTGCTTTTCGTGACAATCTCCATCCCGCACTGCTGCAGCCCGGTGATGTATGCGTCGCTGACGGGGAGATCGGTAGAATCGACTTCTATGCCCTGCCTCCTGCGCCGCTGAAGCGCTTTCTGCGAGAGGAAGTCCTGCGGATTCTGCAAGCTGCACCGGTTCGCCTGCTTGTCTCTCAGCGTGACTCTCATCATGTAGCATTTGCCGCCGGGATATGCTTTCTTGCGCGGCACGGCACTGTCCTGCGGCATGGCGTACAGTGAGATGCAGAGCAGGAGGAGGATGGTTGCGAGTTGTCGGTTCATTAGTATGGTTGTTTGTATTGTCGGTTGACGAGTTGATTCTGTTCAGTTGACGAGTTGATTATGGTCAGTTGACAAGCTGACGAGTATTTCAGTTGACAACAGTAATCTTTTGTACCTGTTGTCGTAAAAGAACGTAGTTGACGAATTAATCGTATGTTAGAATTGTGCAAAATTAATCAAAATTATCGGTATCATCATGCAAAATGAATATTTTTTTGTAATTTTGCAGATAATATTTTCAGGATGCGTTGTACGGACTGCCGGCTCAGGCACATCTCCCCCCTTTTGCCGCCTGTCATACGCCGTGCAGTCGTCTCATGTCCCAGACAACATGAAATCGGAATAACGATGAACAGAAAAGACAAAATAACATTGGAATTGGGCACGCGCCCCGTAGGCAGCCTCCTCATGCAATATGCTCTGCCTGCCATCATCGCCATGGTTGCAAGCTCGCTCTACAATATGGTTGACTCGATATTCATCGGCCAGGGTGTCGGTCCGCTGGCAATAGCGGGCCTTGCCATCACCTTCCCGTTCATGAACCTCACCGCCGCATTCGGCGCGGCGATAGGTGTCGGCTCGTCCACCCTCATCAGCGTGCGTCTGGGACAGAAGCGTTATGCCGAGGCACAGAACATTCTGGGCAACAACGTGACGCTGAACATCGTTGTCGGTGTGATGTTTGCCGTGGGCTGCCTCGCCTTTCTCGACCCCATACTGACATTCTTCGGCGGAACGGAGAAGACACTGCCCTACGCCCGGGAATACATGGAGGTCATCCTTGTAGGCAACGCCGTGACGCATCTGTATTTCGGCATGAACGCCGTGTTGCGCGCCGCCTCAAAGCCCCGCCATGCGATGTACGCCACGATGTTCACCGTGGTGATGAACACGATGCTCGACCCGCTCTTCATCTACACCTTCGGCATGGGCATCCGCGGCGCCGCCTACGCCACCATCCTGTCGCAGCTGATGGCACTGACATGGCAGCTGTGGCTGATGAGCGACAAGAAAGAGCTGCTCCACCTGCGCCGGGGCATCTATGCGCTGAAGGGCCGTCTGGTGCGCGACATCCTGAGCATCGGCATGTCGCCCTTCGCCATCAACGCCTGCGCCTGCATCGTCGTCATCTTCATCAACAACGCACTGGTGGGATATGGCGGCGACCTTGCCGTGGGAGCCTACGGCATCGGCAACCGCCTCGTCTTCATCTTCATCATGGTGGGCATGGGCATCAACCAGGGCATGCAGCCTATCGTGGGCTACAACTACGGCGCAAAGAACTACAGCCGCATGATGAAGGCGGTGAAATATGCCATCATCGCAGCCACCGCCGTCACCACGACGGGATGGATTGTCTGCGAAGTGTTCACCTCGCCCTGCATCTCACTCTTCACTACCGACCGCGAGCTGCACGACATCGCAGTACACGGCCTGCGCATCAATGCCGCCGTGCTGCCGGTGATAGGCTATCAGATGGTCATCATCAATTTCTTCCAGAGCATCGGCAAGGCAAAAATCAGCATCTTCCTCTCGCTCTCGAGACAGATGCTCATCCTCCTGCCTGCACTCGTGGTGCTCTCAAGTATGTTCGGCATCGACGGCGTATGGGTTTCAATGCCTGCCAGCGACGCCCTCGCAGCCCTCATCGCCGCATGGTTCATGGTAGTATATATGCGGCGCTTCAGAGTGAAGACAGACACGCTGTCGGGCGAGACGGAGATAGAGATGAGAGAGCCGGAACACGACAGATTCAGAAGGACATACAGCTACTACACCTCGCGCAACGGCGCCACACCGCGCGGAATGGCGCCGCAGGCAGGGGCATCGCAGATGCCGGAAGAGGAAAACTCGAACGGAGACTGACATACCGAAAATATCAAACAAGACAACATACACCACAATGAAAACAATCGTCATCACCGGCGGCGCAGGCTTCATAGGCTCGCATGTGGTCCGCCTCTTCGTAAAGAAATACCCCGAGTATCGCATCATCAATCTCGACAAGCTGACCTACGCCGGCAACCTCGCCAACCTGAAAGACATCGAGGACAGCCCGAACTACCGTTTCGTGAAGATGGACATCTGCGACTTCGATGCCTTCCTCGCCCTCATGCAGGAAGAGAAAGTAGATGGCATCATACACCTCGCAGCCGAGAGCCACGTAGATCGCAGCATCAAGGACCCCTTCACCTTCGCCCGCACCAACGTCATGGGCACGCTGTCGCTACTGCAGGCGGCAAAGACCTACTGGGAATCGCAGCCCGAGAGATACGAGGGCAAACGCTTCTACCACATCTCCACCGACGAGGTGTATGGCGCACTTGAGCTGACAGAGCCGCAGGGCGTGCCCTCGCCGTTCACCACGGCAGCATCAAGCACGACACACCACGCAGCATACGGCAACGACTTCTTCCTCGAGACAACGAAATACAACCCGCACTCGCCATACTCCGCATCGAAAGCCGGCTCCGACCATTTCGTCCGCGCATTCCACGACACCTACGGCATGCCGACAATAGTCACCAACTGCTCGAACAACTACGGCCCCTACCAGTTCCCGGAGAAACTCATACCGCTCTTCATCAACAACATACGCCACCGCAAACCGCTGCCCGTATATGGCAAAGGCGAGAATGTGCGCGACTGGCTCTTCGTAGAAGACCACGCACGAGCCATCGACCTCATCTTCCATAAAGGCACCGTAGCGGAGACGTACAACATCGGAGGTTTCAACGAATGGAAGAACATCGACATCATAAAGGTTGTCATAAAAACCGTTGACAGACTGCTCGGACGCGAAGAGGGCGAAGACCTCAACCTCATCACATACGTTACCGACCGTCTCGGACACGACGCACGCTACGCCATCGACAGCCGCAAGCTGCAACGCGAACTGGGATGGGAACCCTCGCTGCAGTTCGAGGAGGGCATAGAACGCACCGTCCGCTGGTATCTCGACAACGAAGAATGGATGGACAACATCACATCCGGCGAATACGAGAAATACTACGACAGCATGTACAAAGACAGATAAACACCCCCTGACACAGCCACGACACCTGCATGTACGGCACTGGCACGATGCAGGAACTGAAAATCCGGACTCTCCCGTAACACATCGGGAAGGTCCGGATTTGGTGTTATAAGTAGGTGTGCAAAATTATTTTTATAAGTAGGTGATGTGACATAAAGGAGTGTAGTGAATCCTACTCGACTGTTGTCACTTGCTGATAATGCGCAGTAGGCGGTGCAAGGATTATATAAATAATTTTGCACACTACTTATGAAAAAAGAGAACTGCATTGCTTCGTTTTCGCCAATAATATGCTTTTTTCTACCTCGCTAAGAAAAAATCAAGCATTTTTTTCGGAGTTTTGTTTTTTTTATATAATTTTGCAAAATCGAATGTGTTATCTATGAAAGAGTATAACTACGCATCCGTTTCAGACAGCATGGCACAACGATTCAGTGTAAGTCAAATTGGGAGGGGTAAATCGTTAAATTCCCTTCTCATTGTTCTTGCTGTCTTTTTAATTTTTGGTTTTTCTTCTTGTACCTCTGATGACAGCGTAGAGGAAGAACTGACATCAACGAGAGTTAGCGACCTCAATGCCCTTCTCGTCTCCCACGACTGGGAGGTTACGGAGGCATCTTCTATCATTGGCCTCGCTACCTGCGATATGCTCAACGGCAGAACCTACTGCCAGTTTTCCTACAATAAAGTTTCTTTCACTCAGGAAGTACTCCAACATTCCCTTGATGGCACTTCTGAAGGAACAAAGATTGTTCCGGCAGGAGAGTATTCGTATGCGGTGAAGGAAGGAACAATCACCATAGACAATCAAATTTTCACTGTCAGTATAATCAACGATGATTCCCTTGTTCTTCGGTATGAGGGCTGGAAGGTCGTGCTCAAAGGTAAAGGTAGATAATTCTTAATACTAACAATATGCCAACGCCCGACCTTGTGGTTGAAAAATGTGTCGGGAAGAATCTATGAAAAAGTTAATTATGTTTTTATTTTCACTTATTCTAAGTGTAGTATTCTCAACCTCAGCATTAGCGTATGATGTAAGGATTGGTGGAATATGTTATAATTTAAATTCTGAGGGTAAAACCGCAGAAGTGACTTATGGTGAAGAGAAATATTCGGGAAGCATTACTATATCTTCTTCAATTAAAGTAAACGACGTTGATTATGCCGTAACAAGTATTGGATATAGGGCTTTCTATGATTGCAGCGGATTGACATCAGTCACCATTCCGAATTCAGTGACAAGTATTGGAGAAAATGCTTTATCTGCATGCAGCAGCTTGACATCAGTCACTATCCCGAATTCTGTAACAAGTATTGGAGAAAATGCTTTCTCTACATGCAGCGGCTTGACATCAGTCACCATCGGAAATTCTGTGACAAGTATTGGAGATTATGCTTTCGAAGGTTGCCGCGGCTTGAAATCAATCACCATCCCAAATTCTGTGACAAGTATTGGAGATGGTGCTTTCTTTGGTTGCAGCGGCTTGACATCAATCACCATCCCGAATTCTGTGACAAGTATTGGAGTGGTAGTTTTCTATCAGTGTATTTAGAGACTCCGAAACTACCATGAGCAACAAAAACTAACCATATCTAAACTATTGAAATACAAACACTTTTAGAATTTAACAC
>SFIS01000153.1 GCA_004555245.1 Bacteroidales bacterium | reverse complement strand
CAACGGAATGATTATCGAGATGCCTATCCCGAGTTATGTAGGTGAGGCTAAGCCTCTTGCCAACGTGGGAGATATGGAGAACTCAGGATTTGAGTTTGAATTAGGATATAAGTGGCATGTTTCCGACGCCAACTTCTCTATCAAGGCCAATGCCTCATATCTGCACAACGAACTGAAGAACCTTGGTAATGACACCGGTTTCCTCAACTGGGGTATCAACCAGTTCAGCGACGGCGGAACACGTGCAGAGAACGGCCAGCCATTCCCATTCTTCTATGGCTACAAGACCCTGGGAGTTTTCCAGAATATGGATCAGGTGAACGCATACACTTGGACAAATCCTGAGACAGGCGAGAGCAAGCTCATCCAGCCGAATGCACAGCCAGGCGACCTTATCTTCCAGGATACCGACAACAACGGAACAATCACATCTGACGACCGTACAAAGATTGGTAAGGGAACTCCCGACTGGTCGTTTGGTGCTACATTCAATGCAGAGTGGAAAGGTTTCGACCTCAGTGTATTCCTGCAGGGTGTGAGCGGTTCACGCTGGACAGGCGAAGGAACATCCAACCGTGTGCCAATCCTCAAGCAGGGCGACAGCAAGAACTGGGTAGTGAGCGACCTCTATATCCAGGACGGTTCTTATCTTCGTCTGAAGAATCTTACTCTCGGATATACACTGCCACGCAATCTGACACATAAAATAGGTATCAGCCGTCTGCGTGTGTATGCCATGGCAGAGAACCTGTTCACATGGACAAAGTACTGGGGATTTGACCCTGAAATCGGTACAAGCGGAACATCGCTCGGTGTTGACTATGGAGTATATCCGCAGGCACGCACATATACCATTGGAGTTAACCTGAATTTCTAATTAGGAATGAGGAATTAAATGATATAAAAAAGGACAACGATATGAAAAAGAATATATTCTTGGCAATGGCTACATCAGCCATGATGCTGACAACGTCATGTGGCGATAGTTTCCTTGAGGTGAGCAACCCCACGGGAGAGCCGCTTGAGGAATACTATACCACGGAGGAGACTCGGATGCCGAAATCCTTGGCGACGACTTCTGGGTGGGCGGTTCAAGTATCACCGACAACCAGCACTGGCACAAGCTCTTCAACTTCGAGGGCGACGGCAACAACACCCTTGCCACACTTTGGACAGACTTCTATTCAGGCATCAAGCGTTGCAACGACGTCATCAAGTATTGCTCCTGGGGTGGTGCATCCGAAGAATACCGTAAAAAATGTGAGGCTCAGGCTCGCGTGCTACGAGTATATTACTATAATATATTGTGGCACTATTATGGCAATGTGCCTTTCTATCTCGAGAATCTTGAGTTGCCATACACAGCGCCTCAGTTGACAGCCGACGAGATTTACGCACAGTTGCTTCCTGAGCTTGAGGATATCATCGCTTCCAACGTGCTGCCAATGAGATGGCCTGCAACAGAGTCGGGCCGTGTTTCTCAGGCTATGGCATATATGCTCTATGCCGAGATGGTTATGTATCAGAAGGATACACAGCGCTATGCCCAGGCACTCAGTTTCATGAAGGAGATTATCAATTCATCGGATTACGAACTCAACCCCGACTATGCAGCTTTGTGGGAGGAGTCAGGCGAATGGTGCAAGGAGTCAATCTTCGAGGTTAACTATGATGACAATGCTGCACAGCGTGACTGGGGCACATCAATGTTTGCAGGCGGTAGTGTGTTGCCTACATTGATTTCTCCTAACACATGGCCCGGCGGTGACGGATGGAATGCCGGTGAGGACGGATGGGGCTTCCTGCCTATGCGAGTGGAAACTAAGGAGATGTTCCCCGAAGGTGACGTGCGCCGCGACGCAACTGTATGGGATGTCAGTGAGTATAGTTATACCGAGCGTTATCAGGACACCCACCTGTGGTTGAAGAAATATCGTCCGTATTCTGACAACAACAAGGACTGCCCGACATCGAAGAACCTCAACTATAACAAGGAATTCTGCGGCGAGGGCAAACGCTACTTCGACCTCGTGCGCACTGGCTATGCCGCCACAACCCTCGTGCCCGACAAGTATGGTTATCGCACCAACTCATGGACAGAGAGCAAAAAGCATATTCCATTGGCACAGTCGGAGCTCGATGCCGACCCGACATTGAAGCAGAACAACTATTAATCCATTTAAAATGAATCTATTATGAACAAGATTTTTAAATATATAGGCAGTGCTCTTGCTTGCGTGCTCGCGATCACAGCTTGTTCGCCAGAAGAGTTTAAAGGTGCCGACCAGAACGGACTGCCCACTGTGGATGGAAGACAAGTGAGCGTGACCACCGACCAAGAGACCAATACCGCAGTGTTTACGGTAAGCGGCGATTTCAAGGGTTGTTACCCTGTATGGTATCTCGACGGCAAGATCTATTCTTTCCTTGCCACGGGCAGCTACAGCAGTATGGAACAGGGCACACATGAGTTGGAGGTGAAGGTGATGAACCGCAACGGTATATCACAGGCATCCGTCAAGGGCTCGTTTACCTTCAACGAGACAAAGGTTGATTTCACTCCTTATTTCAGCAAGTTGTGCAACAAGGAATGGCGTATCGACTATACTGAGGTCGGGCACTTGGGTTGCGGTCCTACGGGCACCGACGGTTCGGAATGGTGGAAGGCTGCAGTGAACGACAAGGCCGACTGGGGCGTGTATGACGACCGCATCTCCTTTGCCCATTCTGACAGTGACCCCGCAACAAGCGGCACATA
>SFIS01000152.1 GCA_004555245.1 Bacteroidales bacterium | reverse complement strand
TTTATTTCCACGCTTACATCCTCCCCACTCTTCATCGCCTCCTCAACACTTCGGTACAACGTCTCGAAATACGTCTTGCTCCTTACCAGGTTGCCGTAGTAGTTCAGCCCCACGAGGATGCAGCCTCGGGTGTCTTCCAGCGAGTTGCCTGGATGGATCATGATGCCCGTGAAATGGGGTACGTTCTCAAGGAACGGCATCTTGCGTTTAAACTTGTTCGACCATCGCATCGAGAGCACGTAGCAGCCGCAAGGGATGGCGGTTTTACCCGCCACCTTTTTCTCCTTGCTCCAGTCTATCGAACGTAGTTCTAACGTATCCGCCATCACCTTTCCGTCTATCGCCAACTCGCCTATCGTGCGATCGTGCGACTTAATCTTGCGTCTTATTGTTATTTTCATTGTATATACCCTTTAAAATAAAACTGTAATACTGTAATACTGTTGCAGATGTTATCAGATCTTTCTAATCAATCCATTTATGTCATCAAAATCAATTAGATTCCGACTTCTCCAAGTGAATAGTTGAGACTTGACAATATGCAAGTCACATGTTTTACCCAGTTTCTTGCGAACAACGATAAGGTCTTCTATCTTAAACTCAGACTTCAACATCATCAGCATGTTCATCGGACCACGCTTGTTAGTCGCCGCATCTTCACCCAGAGGTCGTAGCGCAGCGACCATTCCACATACTGCTGAATCTCGTCGGTCCACGTCTCGTCGTTCATTGCGTAGAGCAGCATGCCCTTGAGCCATGCTATCACCGTGGCACGGTAGCTCAACACGAGGTATGGCTCCGATCCGTAGAGCGAGGCGAGCTTCTCGTTTTCGTCGCATAGTCGTTCGGCGAAGTCGTTACACATCGGACAGTCTATCTCGCCCGAGAGCAGCGAGAGCTTGTCGGTCAGTCGTCTCACCTCGTCCTTATACTCTTGGTCGTACTCCTTAAACACCGGTCGTGGCGCGTTGTCGGGCTTCAGGATAGTAGCCATCGAGAGTCGGGTGACGGTGCCTGTGGTCATCTCGCGAGAGAAAAATTGTTGACAGCAGCGGTTCGTCGTCGAGGCGTTGAAGTTGAAGCGCAGCGGGGCGATGCCCGTCACCGAGTCGGCTCCCACACGCTCCTGTCCGTGGTTGCTGTTGTCGAACGCCTTTCTTATTATCACACACACCTCGCTTGCCGTTCCGCGCGACGTTATCTTCTTCAGCGTGTCGAGCTCGTCAACGCAGGTGTAGAGATAGCGATGGCCATTGCGGTCGGCATCAGCAACACGCTGATTGAAAACGGCATCCGTCAAGTTGTCTATCAGCACCTGCACGCAGATGTCGTCGGGACGTTTGTCTCGTTTCTGCTTCGACGTGGGGTTTTTCTGTTTCCATTCGCCCTCACGGTCGCGGTTGGCCTTGTCGCGGTTCACCACGTCTTCGAGAATTATCTTTATCGGCTGCCTTATGCAACCCTTGCCTATCGACATCTTCGCCGACAGCACCGACATAAACGTAGGCTCGTGCTCCACGCCGTCCCAGTAACGCATCTTTACACCGTGAACATATACCGACAGCGGCGCGAACACCGACTCGCACACCGCCGCACGGTATATCTCAGGCACATTTGCCGAGAGGAAGTTCAGCGGATAAGGCAGCGTCTTCGGCATCTGAGGCGGTTCGGCATTTTCAGCAGCGAAATCCAGCTTTCCGCCGCCGCCCTCCTGCTTCGCGTAGAGCACGCTCAGCACCTTCTGCAGCTTGTAGTTGATGCCCTTGCGAGGCTCGTCGAGGGCGTTTTGCAGCGTCCTCACATATTCATCCTCGGGGAAGTTGTCGTAGCGTGGAATCAGCTTTTTCAGCCTGTCGAGAGAGTAGTCGCAGATGCTGCGCAGCGCCTTCGCCAACTCGAACGTAAGGGCGTTGCGGTTGCCCTCACACGGCTCCTTGCCGGTTGCCCTCACACGGCTCCTTGCCGTCGTTGTTCTGCACCCAGAACTCCCTGATTATCTCCGCATACGGAATGTCGTTATACGTCTCGCTATCGTCATGCTCCGCCGTCGTCGCGCTTGTAGCAGCAGCGTTTACATCGTCGGCAGATGGTGCATCGCCTGCCATCTGTGTCTTGCTTTCTGCTGTCTCAGTGGCCTTGTTGTCATGGTTCTCATCAACTTTTTTGTTGTCGCTATTCTTTCCAATGTTTGTGGAAGAAAATATCGGTTCGTTTGTGTCATTTTCTTTTATCAGTTTAACTTCCTTGTCGTTACCCGTAAATAATTCATCTTTACAAAAGAACAAGTCTTTTGGGTCGGCCGTGGGCGAGAAAAACACACGGGTGATGTCTTTTGCGCCCTTGT
>SFIS01000151.1 GCA_004555245.1 Bacteroidales bacterium | reverse complement strand
ACTTACGCGCATGAGGGCTTGGAATAGGTGTTTTTGTTTGAATTCATTGAACGACAATGGGTTCAAACTGACTTTTCATGTTTAGCGGACAACAATAATATACAACCACCCTAAAAGGGGAAATTCTTGGGGCTGCCATAATAGGGATTCTCATACTGTCTTGTGGGGTAATTCCCTTGCATAATATGCCATAAGGCTTTACCTTTGCAGAAAAACAAAAAACGGCAATTACAGTCGAGTAGGATTCACTACACTCCTTTATGTCACATACTGATTATGCATCACTAATCAATACAATCATTATAAAAATAATTTTGCACACCTACTTATGAAAAGAAACTTGTATATTATTATGTTGCTCTCTTGTATGACATTGGTGTCAGCTGACGTCAATGCTCAGGGGCATAGACGTATGCATGAAGCAAGTGCGGCGGTGGAACTTCGTCTCAGCGACGACAAGTTCGCCATATTATATAATAAGGTGAAAAATACCAGTTTCGACGACCGGAAGATGGATCTCATCGAGGTGGCCAGTCTTGGGGCGTTTTATTCCTGCGAGCAGTGTGCGGCGATTATGGGCATATTCTCGTTTGGCGACAAGAAACTTGCGGCACTCAGACTCATGTCGCCGCGCATTGTCGATGCTCATCGTGCCTGCATCATATTCGACCAACTCTCATTCCAAAGTGAGAAAGACGAGGCGGCAAGGATTATCGGAGGTTGCAGGCATCAGGAATAATGTGTAATGATGCGGCGACAATGAAAAACAGGTTCAGAACTTCTGCTCGTCGATGACCTTGCCGTCCTTATCCACAGCCCGCCAATGCGTGATATTTCTAACCTCTGATGAAATTGTCACTCCGCATTTTGTCAGCCGGCGTCCGTCGGCTTCGTAGGGTATGGCATAGCCCTTCGAGTCTATCTGGGCCAAGGCATTATCTACGGTGTCATCCACCTTCAGTTCGAGGACATGGATGTCGTTCTTGGTCTTGATGACCACATCGGCTCTGCCGAGAACGCTCTTCACCTCTGTGTCCACCTTGCTGTTGAGCAACGAGAATACAACGTACATCAGCAACTTGTAGAACGCCTCCTTTTTCTTCTTCGCCATCCACTCCTTGCGGGTGATGATGTCGTAGGGCAAGGAGGCTATGTAGGCGCGGAGTTCTGACAGTGCTGCAGACAGGTCGCCACGTTTCAGGGCGCGGGCCATGGCAAGAACGGTGGCTGTCAAGCTATATACTATGCCCTGGCGCACCTCGTAGTTGGGGAAGTGAAGTACATATACATCGTCCTCCTTATTATAATAATCTATTGTCAGGTAGCCGCTCTGATAAAGCATCGGAACAGGAGTCGAAGCATTCTCGCAGGGCACATTAAATTCCTCCAACGACAATTCCACACCATCGAAGTCGAGAGGGTTGAAGCCGGGGAAATGTTTGAGATGTTCAATGAGCGATGCCGATGTGCCGGATTCAAACCAGTAGTGTCTTGTAGCCCTGTCGTTGAGTGCATTCAAAAGACTGTATGGGGCATATACATCCTGACTGTTCTCTGAGAAATGGTATCCGTCATAGTTCTTTTTGAGCACGGCGTATGCGTTGTCAACACTAACGCCAAGCCCCTCGGCATATTCCTCAACGCAGGGGCGAAGGACGGTGTCGAGTTCTTCCTGAGTAATGCCGCACAATCCTGAATATTTATCAAACATGGAAACTTGTTTCAGGTTGTTCAGCTCGGAGAAAATGCTCATCTGCGAGAACTTCGTCACACCGGTTATAAAAACGAACTTAAGATATGCCCCTTCGTCCTTCAGCACCTGATAGAACTCACGCAGCATCATGCGCATTTCCTCCAACTGCTCCGTGTCGTAGAGCAATCGCATCACGGGAGCGTCGTATTCGTCGAGGATGACAACGACACGTTCGCCGGTCTTTTCACAAGCCCTATGAATCAAGCCGCGGAAGCGGGCTCCGGGAGTTTCCTCCTCCGTATTACGTCCATAAAGTCTTTCGTAGTCGGCAATAAAGTTTTCCAATTTTGACTTTGCCTCGCTCACCTTAAGGTTCTTCAGCCCGCTCATGGTGAAATGCAGCACGGGATATGTCTTCCATTCCTTCTCCAAGTCCATTATCTTCAGCCCCTCGAACAGTTCTTTCTTGCCTTGGAAATAAGCCTTGAAGGTGTTGCACAGCAACGACTTGCCGAAACGGCGGGGACGGGCAAGAAAGACATATTTATATTTATCGACAAGGTCAAACATTATGTCTGTCTTGTCGACATACACCTTGCCATCTTCACGAATCTGCTGAAACTGGTCGGTATCTACCGGGTACTTGAATCTTCTCATATCATCTGCATTTTATCAAACAAACACTTTTCATGCTGCAAAAATAGGAAATAAAAACGATATTTCCAAGAAAAGTATGAGAAATATATTGAAGTCCATATGAAAAAGAAGCGTCCACCATTCCCTGTCAACCACGCTCAAGTTCCTTCATAATATTATCCGCACGAGCGCGTAAGAGAGTAATAATTGCTAAAGAGATGCTGTCTGTAAAACAGTTGTAAATGTATAAGGATAGTCGTACAGA
>SFIS01000150.1 GCA_004555245.1 Bacteroidales bacterium | reverse complement strand
CGGTCGTAGTCCTTGTTCAGGGCATAGCAGTTGCCGGGGAAGGTGCTGACGAACAGCTCCAGCTGGTTATAGGCACGCTGGCTGATCTGTATGCCGATGCGCCCGAAGGTGTTCTCCAGATGGTTGGTGCATTTCTGCAGGTCGGCATCGGCCTTGACGGTAACGACGAGGTTGAAATGGCAATAGACCAACTGCTTGTTCTCTCTTGCGATGAGCTCTTCTACCTGCTTGATGTCCTCCACAGCAATCTGGTTGCTGGGATTGGGCAGAGAGGCATGACGGTTCTTCTTCTTGGCCAGCTTGCTCATCTCCTGCTTCTGGCTTGGCAGGAAGATGACTTGGTTGAAGACTACACTCTGGGCTCCGGGGATGCTGTCAATAATTGCCATCAAGTCAACAGGCATGGTCACGTTGTTGACCTCGATGTTGGTATAAGGACGGATAAGTCCGGGCAGTACGATGCTATCGACATCGACAAGGCTATAGACCTTGAACTTCCTGCTGCCTAAACCAATCTGCTCCTCACTCACCTGGAAATTGTTGAGCGAGATGTTCTTGTCGGTATAGTTCTGCGCAAGATACTGGTCAACAAAGTGCTTGACCTCGTCTGCATTGAGAAAACGGGATGAGATGCCTCGGTCACGGAGTTGGTCTTTGACCTTGCCGACCTTGACAAGGAAGTCTTTCCACTTCTTGTCGTCATAGCTGAACAGACGGCTCTTCTTGTTCTCCTGTGTGATGGTGATATAGGTGGTGCAATCGGTATATTCCCTGCCTTTGAAATAGCGGAAATAGCTCTCTGACAGGAATTCCTTGTTCCCGTCGTCCTCGCACTGGAATTTCTTCTTGGTGAATACATCCTGCTTGTGGATGGAGTAACCTTCGCCCAATGTGCCCATCAGTGAGGAAAGCAGGTTGGAGAAGGCATTATACTCATTGATGTCGGCACAGTATTTCTGGACGGGGTTCTGCATGGCAAGAATAGCAGAGAACTCGCCCGTCTTGGTGTACAATACGCCCATGCCGTCAATGTCCTCAATGGAGAAATATATCTCCTTGAAGATCTTGGCACGCTTGCTTCCTGTGCCAAAGGCATAGACGGAAACGGCCATGCCGATGCAAAGTGCCACTAAGAATAGGATAACGTATATGGTCATTGTTCCTTGGTTTTGTTACGAATAAGGGTAGGCTCAAACCGTTTTCATGTTCGTAGTGCTTTTACAAACGCTCGCTGTAGGCATAGATGAAGATTCCCTTGTCGGTTTTCTTGGAATATAGCCCTCTACGCTGCTTCACCATAATCATGCCGATGCCGGCACTGATGGAAACGGCTGCGAAGACCAACGCCAAGAGGAATCCGGTCAAGGCATATACCAACATGAAACCGAGAATGCCGACACCGGCAGTGATGGCTGCCCAGGTGATGTAGCGCCCTTGGAGTCCCAAGAACTCCAACGGACGCTGCAACCCCTTGAACATCGGATACTCCATGTTCGTCTCTGTTATCTGTGCCATAGCGAGTTCTCGTTATTAGCCTCCGATACCGAAGAAGAGCGGGAGCGCATTGGCGGCGGCAATGAGGAAGATACATGCACCGACGGTCATCATGATCTTCTTCTTGACATCCTGCTCCTCGTTGTTCATGGCTATGTACACCGAAATTGCACCGACAATTGCCACTATACCGGCCAGGGCGTAGCACAGGTTGACGACGTAGGGCACGTACTTTACCAGCTCGGAGGCGACTTCCTCCAAGGCACTGGTACCTGCATCATAGCCTGTTCCCGCCAGTTCCTGAGCGAAGGCTCCGGCTGGGGCAAGGGCTGCAACGACGGCTCCCATGGCCATCAGCTTGGCACGATGGCTTGCGTTTGACACTCTGGTCTTCACAGAAGTGCAGACCTGAAAAAACTTTTTCTTCATTGGCTTTCCAATTTTTCTTGTTTTACATTCGGTTCTTTTGTTTCTATCTTGTCGCGATTAAATAGTCTAGAATATGAAGTTCATGTCCTGATAGCCGAAAAGGGCTGGCATGACGACGGAGGCTCCTATCATGAAGAGGATGCCACCGAAGAGGATCATGACACTCTTGGTGATGTCGTGCTCGTGGTAGTTCATCTTGATGTATATCTGCAAGGCTGAGATAACGACCATGATTCCTGCCACGGCATACAGTATCTCCACCACATAGATCATCACCGTCCCCACGAAGGTGGTGGCCTCGGCAAGTCCGTCAGCACCCCAGGTGTAGTCCACTGAACCGCACCGTGCATAGGCACTTTGTATGCCTATGGCCATCAGCAACGCTGGCAGCAATAGCCTGTATGTGTTAACACTTGGTGTACTCATCTTTATATGCGATATTGCCTTCTTCACGCTTGCCGCGCATCATCGCTGCAAGCTGGGCGGGTTCCATGAAATTTCCATTGGGGATGTTGTCAATCAACTTGGTGTTGACGCTGTTCAGCGTTTCTTCAACCTTTGTGTCGGTAGGCTGGCCTACGATGGACGTGACTCCGAACTTCGGCAGCGCCAGGTCGGGGTCAAAGGCTTTGCTGATGTCGTCATCCTGCTCTGCTGTGTCGGTCAGGGTGAGGGTGTCGCTGAATGGTACGGTGGTGATGCCGTTTTCTTCGTCATCATCATCGGTGTCATTATCATTGTCTTCTTCACCTTCTTCTACATCGTCTTCGCTCGCTTCGTCTGCTTCTGACTGGGATGCAGAATCTGTATTGCCTGTTTGCTCGGAGCTTTCGGTCTGTCCGGTTTCTTCCTGTCCTGCCTCTTCGATGCCTTGCTGCGCTTCGGACGC
>SFIS01000149.1 GCA_004555245.1 Bacteroidales bacterium | reverse complement strand
ATCGTTGACGATTTCCAGCTTTGTCTTGGCTCGATAGACCTGTCGTTTCCAATAGCCGATGCGCACCTGTATGTACCTCCATGTGTCAAAGTACGCCTTATTCAGATGCTTGCGGATATTGTCAAGCGAGCTGTTGATGTTCGTCAGGACAAGGAGCAGGTCTGAGGTGGTGCAGGCGGCTGCTCCTGTGGCATAGAGCACCAAGTCGTTGACGGAGTTGTACAGGTTGTCGCCTTCCTCTGCTATCTTGGCAAGTGCCCTCATGTTGATGGTGACAATCATGGTGTCCGTACTCACGATATTGCCTCGCTCCAGACATTTTTCTTTGAAATCGCTGAGCATGTCCTTATAGTCCCCAATACGGTCACTGATGTTCTCGTAGGTGTTGTACACATTCAGACTGGTGCGCAGAGACTGGTAAAGCACGTCTATGACATCAAAGGCTCTTGTGTATTTGTCCAGCTCTTTGTTGATGTCGCGGAATCCTTTGTTGGCATCACCGCTATAGTCATGCAGCAGTTTGTTGCTTGCCTCCAGCGTGGAGCGGACCAGCAGCAGGCTTCTCTGCTCCTTGTGGTCGTTGATGTAGGCTTCCACAGAAGTGACATCGAAGCTGAACTGGGCATACATGGAGGAAGGCAACAGTGCCAGCAGGCATACAATGAGAGCCAGAATCTTTTTATTCTTCTTCTTCGTCTTCATCTTCTTCGTCATATTTGCCGTTATACGTATCTGAATGTGCGCTGTTGGCAGCATTGCGCAACCAACGCTTCCTGCATCTCTCTATGAGCGTAAGCCTTCTGCCTTGGTCTGTGTCGAGAGGGGCTATACTGCGGAGGATGTCTATGATGGAATGCTTGTAGTGCATCATCTTCTCCAACGACACAAGGTCGGCATAGATCTTGGTGAGACGGCTGTCTATCTGACGGGCAATGTCCAGGCGGTCGCTGGTCCACAACAGATGGTAGGTGTCTTCTGTGTCATCTGATTCCACTGGACTGCTTTTGGCATATTCGACCGTTGGCTCACAGGATGGGTATTCCCGGGCTATCTCTGACAGCTTGGCATTGACCTCATCGGCTTTCTCCTGGTCTGTCTTCGAGGGATCGAGGTTGATGACTGCCACCACCTGCGTGTCGCTGTACTCTGTGGTAAGCGTCCATGAAATCTGGACGATGGCACGGTGTATCTTGATGCCAAGGAAGTATTTCGGCTTTCTTGCAATGGAGATGGTCGCCTTGAACGTGATAGTGCCGTTGATATTGGGCATGGATGCAGTGCGCACGAAAGTGTTGCCCTCCCATGCACCTGCTCCGTTCCAGCTGAGGTTATAGGCATTCTTGCAGTCCTGCATGATGGCTGGGATGCGGTAGTAGTCATCAGTGGCGGCGTTCTCTCCATCAACAGCCTCTTGCTTGGCTTGGTTATAGTCTGCAAGTTCTTTTTCTGCTGCACTTTTCTCTGACTTCAACACCAGGAGGTTAGAGTTTTCCGCTTCCAATCGGGCTATTTCTGTATCAATGGATGCTATTCTGCCCTCTGTCTCGGCAATCTTTGCATCAATCTCGGAGGTGTTGATACTCTCCGAAGTGATGGTGGTAGCCATGGAGCACTGCTTGGTGTGGGCATTGACGCTGCCGCCGCACTGAGAGCACTTGTATTGGGTGGAACCTTCACCCAGTTTGGTGCCGTCATGACAGGTGACGCTGATGGTTGCGGTTTCGCATCCTGCCATCTTCTCCGCATTGGTGGCCTGGTAGTAGCGCTTGCTGTCACTGCCAATGTAGTATCGGATGCCGTCTTCGTTGTCATTGTAGTCGGCAAGACGGGCATTCAAGCCAGCTCTGAAAGTGGCCATGTCCATGGAGCTCTGAAAGTGGCCATGTCCATGGAATAGGAATCGAAGACATCCTCATATTTGACTTCTTGCCTGTACCATGACTTGGTCACATGTATCTCGTAGGCGTATGCCTTGGCATACTGACCGCTTTTCTTTTTGCTGAGAATGTATGCTGACGAATAGTAGCTGATATTGTAGTTGTAGCCGTCATTAGAGTTATTGAGCTGTTGCACACGGCTACGGCTCCAGCCTGCATGATTCTCTGAGTTCTGGAGTGCTGCCTCCCGTTGTGAGGAGGAAGGATAGAAATCGGGATCTGTTGTACTGATACGATACCAATGGTCGCCATACAGGATGGCATCATCATCTGTCGGAGGATAGTAGTCGCAGAGCTTCTCGCTTCCTTGGTCAACACTGTAGATATACCATCGCTGTGTATAGTATTGTCCCATGCCTTCACGGGCATAGTCAGTAATCCATGCTGTGGTATTGTAATTCGACAAAGAGAAAAGGTTGGCAATGCCCTCCTGTCCACCAACAAACTGCAACAGGGTGTTGCCGGCATTGGTGGACAGGTTGTTGTAGAGGTCGTATGTATTCTCTGCTATTTCGATGACGCTGCTGGTCTTGTCCATCAGTGTGCCGTTGAAATTGCTGTTGCCGACAATGGAGCTGACTGCATTGCCAGCACCCGCAGAGGCAAGGCTGACTCCCATTGCATAGAGGTTGTCGATGTCTGCTTTGAGATTGTCCTTGGTGAAGTTGGAGCCAATATCAGAAAAGTTGTCCAGCAGGTTCTTCCAATCCACATCTCCAAGTTCGGACAGTTTGAGGATGGCGGCAAGTTCCTGATTGATTTCCAGGAATGCGATGTCCCTGAAGGAAAGCCGACTGTTGGTGACAATGGACTCAAACTGATAGCAGAGTGTCTTTGTCTCTTCGCACACCTTATACAGATAGCTGCCCCAATAGAGGGCGTTCTGCGGACTACGCAACATCATGCCTGCCACAGTCCAGATCTTGGGCATAATCTTGGCGGAGACCATGTTGTAGATGCGTCGGTAATAATAGTTCTCTGTGGAGCAAGGCGGCTGTCATCTCTGCTACAGTGCGCTTGTCATAGTTGACACTGTAGTACTGTGCCGTCATTGGTACAGCAGCACAGACGAAGAGGATGATTATGAACAAATAGCGTTTCATTGTTGGGATGAATGTTTCGTTGTTTCTACTTTCAATATTTTATTCAGATTGGTTGTGGGGAGTGAGATGAAGCACATGGCCTGTCTGGTTGACCTTTTGGGCGAATGGCAATGACTTGGATATTCCTGAAAGTTCCCAGTCACGGCAGTAGGCTTCTATGGCGTGCTGATGGTCACACTGCAGCTCTTTCTTGTAGAGCTTCAGGGCTTCCTTCTCGGCTCGCTCAGTGGTGTAGGTCATATAGCACTCATGGGGCTCTTCCACTCCAAAGACCGCACCGACAGAACCACGACGGATGAAGACTTCACGGAAGAAACTGCGCCCTTCCTTGTTCTCCAGACGGTTGATGGTGAAGATTTTCTTGCAATCGACATCGGTCAAGCCAAGGATGGCCTTGATCTC
>SFIS01000012.1 GCA_004555245.1 Bacteroidales bacterium | reverse complement strand
AACTAGGATAATCATCACCTTTAGAAACATTATTCTCCCATTGCATAGCTCTAAGATTTTGTACAAAATCATCACCTCCTAATGCTATAGGGAAAACATGGTCAACTTCCCATCCGAAGATAGAATCTCTCATGCCATAATGATCCTTAAGAATCCACGCTCCACATGCATCCTTTCTAACTGTATCTCTATCATAGCCATCTACTATTTGGGCCCGATTCCACGTATATTCTTTTTTTTCTTCGTCTGTCATAATACAAGTTTTTAGCACTCCATGTAAGGGCATACTTTGCGTTGCAAAGTTACTACTTATTTTGTTTTTTTCGATAAAAAGACGTGTAAAAAAGCTCAAAGTCAGTCAAATTGTGCAAATTCGAAATACATTTATTCTTATTGCTTCCAATAAAAACCATTTAATAATAGTATTATCTATTTACTGACATCATAGCATCAATAAAAACAAACTTCTGATATAATAAGACATTTTATTATTGAAGATTAAAAAATTTCTGCCAAAAATTGGTGGTTTAATAAAATAAAAGTAGTACATTTGCGAAAATATAGAGCGTATATGCCAAGTGTTGCTAATCAGCAGCTTAGAAAACAACACTAATGCAGCGATTGCGCAATTGCCTGGCAACCTGACGGTTAGGTGCTCCTCCATTAAAACAAGGATTGAGACTGCTCCTCTTCCTTTACTGCATAAAATTGCAGTTGAGTTAGGTGCTCCTCCATTAAAACAAGGATTGAGACATGATGCCTATTGGCTTGCAGGGGGTCTTTTTCGGATGTTAGGTGCTCCTCCATTAAAACAAGGATTGAGACTTTCCATCCTAAAATAATGACGTCTCATAAAAAGTTAGGTGCTCCTCCATTATAACAAGGTTTGAGAAGCTTATCAATCTTTTCATGTGCGACTGAAGGAGCGGCAGTCACTCTCACCGAGAGAAGCACTAACATGCTGCTGATGCAGAAACTGCCCGAGGGCAAACACCCCGAGCCTTTGGCAAAAGTCGTCATCAGGCTGCCGTTCCCGTACAGGAATACCATTCGTCCAATCACAGCTGACAACGGTTATAAGCCATTTGTCAATTCATCCGCATTTCTATGAGATATAACCCCTTCGGCCGGCGCGCTATGCATGCTAAAACAGCATCGTAGCAGCCGGCTCTTTCTATTATATCTGTAGTCTGCGAAACGCATACGTATAAAATCTATTGCAGATGGAAAAGCTTTTCGGCTAATCGGATTTTGTCTTTGCTTATTAGATTCTGCAAATTCCTTTCGAGTGCGTGACACACCGTTCGGTTCAGGTGTGTGCGGTTGTGCAAATCTGATAAAGAGTGGTACAAAAATTGCAGTGAAAGTGGGAAGTGGTGACAATTACGCATGCTTGTCATTATTCAGTGGTAAAATGTCATTATTTGATACCCGGTGATGTCGCAGTGCATATAATTTTGCCGTCAAATCCATCAATAACAAAATGAAAAGAACCATCATTGTCACTGTAATGAAGTTATTGTGCTTGCTTGTGCCCTGCGGCGTAGTTGCATCGCCGTATGCGCTTGAGGTCGCTCCGCACACAGAGCAACTGTCGAACAACAGTGTCATGATGATGGAACAGGACCGCGAGGGATTCATCTGGTGCGGAACGTACGACGGTCTGAACCGATACGACGGTAAACATGTGAAAGTTTTCAGGTTCGAATTCAATAATCCGTCGAGTCTTTCGGGGAATATAATATACGAACTCAGGTGCGCCGAACCGGATGTCATGTGGGTGCTCACCACCATGGGATTTGACAAATTCTCCACTCGTAAGTTGCGCTGTCTCGAGCATCACCCTGACATAAGGGGTGAACGATATACCACCGCAGCCGACACGCTTGGAAACGTGTTCGCTTCGGGATTTGACGGACAATGCATGTACTACAATCGCGAGACCCATGAATTTACCCGGCTGCCGATTCCGAAATGGGTCGGCGATCTGTCTCCTCGCCGTATCGTGATTGCAGGTTACAACACGGTGTGGTTTTTCCCGAAGGCAGAATATGCCTATAAGGTGCAGTACGATTTTTCTAAAGGTTATGGTGAGGGGCAGGCTCATTTTTCATGGGAAAAGGTACGGATGCATGAAGCGCCAATGGGCACTGTTTTCGCAAGCGACACGGGCTTTTTCTATATAGACGGTAATGGTAGGTTGTACCACCACAACCAGAATACGCAGACTGTCGACTATATCGCCTCAGTGAGCGGGATGGTTCAGGATTATGACTTAATATCCGGCATCACGCGTCTTGATGACGACATACTTGTGAGTGTTGCACCGTTCGGCGTGCTGCGCCTGAGTGCCGCAAACGGATACAAGGGAGAGTACAACTATACAGAAACGGGTGTTTTCCATATAATGCACGACTCCCGCCAGCCTATAGTTTGGGTCGGTACGGACGGTCGCGGACTGCAGAGGTTTGTGGAGAAAGATTCACGCATATCCACAATACGCTCGTCGGCTGTCGGCAGACTGACGAAACCGATCAGAACTTTCTATACGGATATAGATGACAATCTGTGGATCGGAACCAAGGGTAACGGGCTTTTCGTTATTTCGGACTACCAGTCGGTGACAGATATGGACGAAATACCGCAGTCGCGCATAACGCGTATCGGCAAGACTGAAGGATTGCCTGACGACCAGGTTTTTGCCATAAAGGAAAGCCTCGTCCATCCCGGACGGGTATGGGTAGCCTCGTATGGTCCCGGTATATCTTATTTTCACGGCAAGAATCGCACGCCGGTCAATCTTTATGGCAAAGACATAGTCAATATACACGACATATATGAGCAGAACGACACTGTGCTATGGCTTGCGTCGCCTTCTACGGGTCTTGTGCGTGCTGTCCTGAATGGAAAGAGCCCCGAAAAGATTGTGCGCACCGACAAATTTATGTTCCGCAACGGGAAATATATATGCAATGAAATCTATTCAATAACGTGGGATCGCGGCGACTGCCTATATATAGGTTGCCGCGGCGGTCTGGGCATTGTCCGATTTAATCTCAATACTTACGAATATAGTTTCCTCACCACTGTGACAAACACACTGCCCGGTATAGGGGACATCATCTGCCTTACGTACAGCGGCGACGGAATGCTGTATTTCGGTTCGAGCGCCGGCGCCGGAATTCTCGATTGCCGCAATCCGCAGGCGCCCGAATTGCTCAAAGTAGTTACACGTAACGATGGTCTTGCCAACGACATGATACATGCCATCATCCCCGACGGGCGCGGAAATGTATGGCTGAGCACAAACAAAGGGCTTGCGTTGTATAACTCCGGCAGCAAGTCGATATACAATGTGTCGGAGCCGACGGGAAGCATAAAAGAATACTGTGATAATGCCGGATATATGTCGCCTTACGACGGAAATGTGATTTTTGGAGCTCTCAATGGTATAACCATATTGAAATCAGGAATGTATGAGAAGGCAAGTACCGAGAAGTTCAATGCCCCTGTGCTTTTTACTTCCCTTGAGGTCAATGGAGTGGAGGATACCAGCGGTCTTCTGTGCAGCGACGATGGAGTGCTTCGCCTTGCTTACGATCAGAATATGATCCGTATTTCGTTCGCTTCTCTGGATTATGTGAACAGCGAGACTATAAACTATTGGTATAAGCTTGAGGGATACGATGATATGTGGGTGAATGCCGGAGCTAACGCCGAAGCGTCATTCAAGAACCTGCCGCCCGGCGAATATCGGTTGAGGGTGCGCAGCAGTACAGATGCGACAGCTGAGTCGGGCGTCGAGAGCGTTTTGCCTATTGTCATATATCATCCGTGGTACGCCCGTTCGTGGGCGATGGGGTGCTATGCGTTGCTGTTTGTCATCATCGTCGCGATAATTCTGGTGCGCTATCACAAAGTGATGCAGCGCAAGCACCGCGAGATGGAGTCTGCCTTGTATAAGAATGAGCAGGAGCGGCTTCACGTCGATCGTCTGGAGTTTTTTACAAACATTACCCACGAGCTGTGTTCGCCCCTGACGATGATTATGGCGATGTGCGACATTCTGCAGAAGAACACAGATGAGGAGCAGCATAAGAAGCTCGAACCGTACATCGAGTCGCTCCGTTGCCACAGCCGTCGGCTGAATGAACTTGTGGAGGAGATACTCGAAGTGCGCAATATGGAGGAAGGCAATTTCACGCGATTGCGGTTGCAGCCGGTGCTTACCGATTATATGTTCGAGCGCTGGGTAAGTTCCTACGACCAGATTGCGCAGGAAAGCGGCATTACGTTCATATCGCATAACGATGCATCCGGACTGCGCTGGAATACTGATTTATCCAGTCTTGGCAAAATCGTGAACAACTTGATTTCGAATGCGCTGAAATATACGCCCGAAGGCGGCGAGATACGTGTTAGCATATCACATCCCGAGAACGGGAATCTTGTCATCGACGTCTATAATACCGGCGCCGGAATCAAGGCGGCGAATATCAAAACTTTGTTCGATAAATTTGTCGTCTTCAACAATGTAGAACGCAACAGCTATCGCGATATGGCTTCTCGTCATGGGCTCGGACTGTATATCTGTCACGAGATGGTGACAAAACTGAAAGGTGAGATAACATGCGAAAGCACAGAGGGCGAGTATGCTCGTTTCACTGTCACGCTGCCTCCTTTAGAGATAAACAGCGTGCCGCCGGAGCCGGCTGAAGAAGTGCCGGTTTTGCCAAAGGTGGAAATTGAAAGCCGCCCCATGGTTCTTGTCGTTGACGATAATCCCGACATACTGTGGTTATTGAATGACATATTGTCGGAAGAATATACTGTGATGAGAGCCACTACTGCCATGGCTGCGATGAAGCAGATCGAAAGTCAGCTTCCTTCTTTGATTATCACCGACATAATGATGCCTGATGTGGATGGCATAGAGTTTGTGAAGATGGTGCGCGACAGCAAATATGCCAAGCATCTGCCTGTGATAGTGCTATCTGCCAATATGACGGAAGACTTCAAGATGAAGGCATACAACGCAGGTGCCGATGCTTATGTTACGAAACCGTTCAGCCCTGACTTCCTGAAAGTTGTGCTTTCTCGGCTCTTGAAGCGCAAGGACAACGACCGTGACTACTACCGCTCGAAAGAAAGTTCTGTGACGATAGAGGACGGTATGGAAATTTCCAATGAAGGAAAAGAATTCCTCGAGAGAGTCAAGCGGGTAATCGCTGAAAATCTTACTGATGAATCATCGCTGAAACCGTCCGAACTGGCCTCCGCGCTCGGATGCGATTTGCGTACGCTATACCGTAAATTCAAGAAATTCACGCCATATACGCCCAATGATTTCGTAAAGAGATACCGCTACAGCTATGCCGCCAATCTCATTCTCACAACCAATCTGTCCATCCAGGAAATTATCTACCGCGTGGGCATGAATAATAAAGCGGCATTTTATTCCGACTTCAAGAAGATTTACGGAGTGACGCCGAAAGTTTACCGCGATTCGAAATAATAGCCGCACGACTGATGCGGAATCGGGCTGATACCGAAAAAACCTAAATATAAATCACATAAATTATTTTTCTTATGAACCATATCAAAAGATTTTTATCCGTAGTGGCTGCCGGCGCGTTGTCTTTGGGCGCGTTTGCCGTCGACAATCCGGTGGACTACGTCAACCCTTTGATGGGAACGGACTCCAAATTCGCATTATCTAACGGCAACACAGTGCCTTCAATTGCTCTTCCATGGGGAATGAACCAGTGGATACCGCAGACCGGACGCAACGGCGACGGGTGGTCGTACACCTACGGAAGCGATAAAATCCGCGGCTTCAAACAGACGCATCGTCCGAGCCCATGGATCAACGACTTCGGTGAGATGTCGCTTATGCCTATGAGCGGAGGTCTCAAAATCAGCGACGAAGACCGCGCGTGCTGGTTCTCGCATAAGGCCGAGGAAGCTCATCCCTATTATTATAAAGTGTACTTGTCGGAATATGACGTCACTACGGAAATCGCTCCGACCGACCGTTGCGCATATTTCCGTTTCACATTCCCGAAAGCTGATGATTCTTACGTGGTAGTCGATGCCTTCGACCGTGCTTCGTGGGTTAAGGTTCTTCCAGAGGAAAACACTGTTGTGGGATATTCCACACGCAACAGCGGCGGCGTCACTTCCAACTACCGCAATTTCTTTGTCATTCAGTTTGACAAACCTTTTGCGGATGCCCGTGTATGGGATAAATATGTGATACGCAATGGTAAGAAGGAAGTCGGCGGCGAACATGCCGGCGCTGCAATCGGTTTCAAAACCACGAAAGGCGAGAAAATCTGTGCTAAGGTAGCAACGTCATTTATAAGTCTTGATCAGGCCTACCAGAATCTCAAGGAACTCGACGGAAAGGACTTTGAGCAGACAAAGGATGAAGCGAAGGCGCAATGGAACAAGATACTCGGCGCTATCGACGTAGAAAGCGACAATGTTGACGACCTTCGTACCTTCTATTCTTGTCTGTACCGCACAGTCCTCTTCCCGCACAAAATGCACGAAGTGACGGCAGACGGCAAGACAGTACACTACAGCCCGAATAACGGACGGATAGAAGAGGGTTATCTCTACACCGGCACCGGTTTCTGGGATACATTCCGAGCTTTGTTCCCCCTTGTGAATCTCATGTGGCCGGAAGAAGCAGCAAAAATCGAAGACGGCTGGCTCAATTTCTATCGCGAAAGCGGATTATATCCTGAATGGTCGAGCCCGGGTCACCGTGGCTGTATGGTCGGTAACAACTCTGCGTCTGTTGTCGCTGACGCAATGATGAAAGGTCTCTGCACTCCCGGCACTGAGGTGGAATTGTACGAAGGCATGCTTGCCGGAGCAAACTCGGTGCATCCGCAGGTTGCGTCATCAGGTCGTCTCGGCTTCGAGGCGTACAACGAACTCGGCTATGTGCCCTGCGACATCAACATCCGCGAAAGTGTGGCACGAACTCTTGAATATGCTTACGATGATTGGTGTATATGGCAGGCCGCCAAGAAGCTGGGTCGCCCCCAGTCCGAAATTGACCTCTACCGCCAACGCGCAGGTAATTATGCGAATGTCTTCAGCTCCGCCGATGGTCTGATGCGAGGCCGCAAGAAGGACGGAAGCTGGAATCCTGACTTCAGCCCGGTAGGGTGGGGCGGTGATTTCACTGAAGGATGTTCTCTCCACTATACATGGTCGGTATTCCATGATATACAGGGGCTGATAAACCTTATGGGCGGCAACAAGGCTTTCGTTGCCCAGCTTGATGAAGTTTTCGACATGCCTCCTGTCTTCAATCCCGCAAATTATGGCGGCGTAATCCATGAGATGCGTGAAATGCAGATTGCAGGAATGGGCAACTACGCGCATGGCAACCAGCCCATTCAGCACATGATTTATCTCTATAACTATGCGGGCGAGCCTTGGAAAGCCCAGTACTGGACACATCAGACCATGAAGCGGCTCTACCATTCCGGTCCCGACGGATATTGCGGTGACGAAGACAATGGACAGACATCAGCATGGTATGTGTTCTCTGCGCTCGGTTTCTATCCTGTATGCCCGGCATCCGGTCAATATGTCCTTGGCTCACCTCTGTTCTCTAAGGCTACTGTTTCGCTTGCCAACGGAAAGAAAATCGAGATTACGGCAAACGGTCCATCCGCTGAAAAATGCTATGTCAAGTCGCTAAAGTTCAACGGCAAGAACTACAATCACAATTACTTCAATTATGCCGACCTTCTCAAAGGAGCCAGACTGAAGTATGAGATGTGTGATGCGCCTGTGAAGACACGTGGCATCCGTCCGGAAGACGTTCCCTATTCGATGACTAACGACCTCTGATAAAATCAGACAGCCTGGAGATTTCTATTCAAAAAAAATCTCCAGGCTATTTATTTGGTGCTATCATGCGACAATAATGGTGCTAAATAACGACACTTTTGCTGATATTTCAAAATAGATACTATTTTGTCATTGTTTGTTAACGCTTTTGCCTCGGTGTTAAATAATTTTGACCCGAGATTACTCAAAATCAAGAAACTAAATCGTTTTTATCCGACACTATGAATAGATTTAAAACCATCATCGCGACCCTGCTCCTATTCTCCAGCACTGCTTATGGAGATGCGGATACCAAGACCCTGTTCTTTATATCGAACAGTCATCTTGACACTCAGTGGAACTGGGATGTGAAGACCACCATCGACGAGTATGTGCGCAATACTATGGTAGACAATTTCCGCCTGTTCGAGAAGTATCCCGCCTTCATGCTTAATTTCGAAGGTGCTATCCGCTACAAATGGATGAAAGAGTACTACCCGGCTCAGTACGAGACGTTGAAGAAGTACATCGCGTCGGGGCAGTGGCATGTGTCGGGCTGCGGAGTGGATGCAAACGACGTGATGGTGTCGTCGGCTGAATCGATAATGCGTAACTGGCTTTACGGCAATACATTTTATATGCAGGAGTTCGGCGTACGTGGCGGTTATGACGTCATGCTGCCGGATTGTTTCGGCTTCTCCTACGCGCTTCCCTCGCTTGCCAGTCATTGCGGAATGAAAGGATTCCACACTGCCAAATTAGGCTGGGGTAGCGCTCAGTACGACAGACTGCCTTCCTGGGGCATCTGGCAGGGCGTGGACGGAAGCCGTATCTACGCAATATATAAGCCACATGCCTACGATTCGCATGAGGAGTATAACAAAGATAATTCGCATGAAAGCTGGGCAGAGAACGCTGCTCAGGATAATTATGATAAATATGGTCTGGCAGCCGAAATCCGTTATGTCGGACCACGAAGCGACCATGGTGGCGCTTTGGGAGATAATGCCGGCGACAGCGGAAACAATACGCCTTACTGGCTTAATTACAGTGTCAATTCAGACGGTCCGGTAAAAGTGGTGCTTGCCACGCCCGACCAGATATTCGACTATTTCGAGAACAACGACCATTCGCGTTTCCACGTTTACGACGGCGAATTGCCCTTGATTACGCATGGTGTAGGCGCATATACGTCGCAGTCCATGCTCAAGCGCTGGAACCGTCGCAATGAGCTGCTTGCCGACGCTGCCGAGAAGTCGTCGGTGACAGCCGAATGGCTCGGCGCCACTCCTTACCAGCGCGAGGCACTTCGCGAAGCGTGGACGAACAACCTTTGGCAGGCTCATCATGACGGAATCACCGGCACGTCCATCCCGAAAGCATACGTATATTCGATGAATGAGTATACATGCGCAAACAAGACTTTCGCCGATGTTTTCGAAAATGCCGTGGGCGCCACCACCCGCAGCCTCGACACCCGGACGGAAGGCATGGCTGCCGTTGTGTACAATCCTCTTTCGTTCGAGCGCACTGACGTTGCCGAGGCGCGTGTGGCATGTTCCTCGCGCCCGGAGGGTGTGCGCGCTTTCGGACCGGACGGCAAGGAGGTACTCGCTCAGGTTGTCGGATACGACCACGGTGAGGCAACTGTGATTTTTGCCGCTACTGTGCCTTCGTTAGGCTATGCGGTCTATGACCTGCGTCTCGGTGAAACATGCACCCTGACCTCGGACCTGACAATTAATGCGACCTCCAATACTATTTCCAACGGAAAATACCGTACGACTCTTGACGCCAAGGGCGACCCCATATTGTATGATACATCGAGTGCCCGACCCATAATGCTGGCGCCGGAGTGGCAGCTCCTTCGCGACGAATCCGGTTCATTTCCGGCATGGGAAATCACCTATGATGCTGTGAAAGGTACTCCTTATGCCATCGTTGAAGACAATGTGGAGATAAGCGTGGCCGAGGACGGTCCGCTCCGCAAGGCGTTCCGCGTGAAACGTACGTCGAACGGCTCGACATTCGTCCACTATATACGCATGTCTGCGGTCAGCGATCGTATCGATGTTGTCAACGAAGTGGATTGGCAGACCCGCGAGACGCTCCTCAAGATGAGTTTCAGGCTCCGCAGCAAAGTCACCAAAGCCACATACGACATATCGCTCGGAACAATAGAGCGCGGATACGACACCTCTTCACATTACGAAATGCAGGGGCACCAGTGGGCCGACCTATCGGCTGACTCCGGTCAGTACGGTGTGTCGATTCTGAATGACTGCAAGTATGGCTGGGATATGCCCGGCGAAAGCAATCTGCGTCTGACGCTCATTCATACGCCCCGCCCCGGCGGATACGCATATCAGGGGCTGCAAGATCTGGGCGCGAACCAATTTACAGTTTCGCTCTTCCCCCATAGCGGCAAGTGGAGCGAAGCCACACAGAAAGAAGCTTCCAAACTCAATCAGCCCTTTGCGGTATTCAGCGCACCGAAGTATGAAGGCGGTCTGGGCAAGGAATTCTCTTTCCTTCGTCTTGATTCAGACGCCGTGTCGGTGAAGGCGATGAAAAAATCCGAAACAGGCGATGAAATCATCGTACGTGTCTATGAGTGGAAAGGTGAAGACCACGACAACCTGACAATGACATTCCCTGCCGACATCATTTCGGCACGCCAGGTGAACGGCATTGAAGAGTCCTTGCCTGACGCACCTGCCGTAAACGTTTCAGGATCGAAGCTCACGTTCAGCATCAGGAAGTATCAGCCGCTTACGTTTGCACTGCGTCTCGCCGCAGCTCCGGCAGCCCTGGTGCCCGACGAGACAGTGAACCGCATCCTGCCTCTTGACTATAATGCCGACATAATGAGCGGCAACGGGCAGCGCGGTGATGCTACCGTAGCCTTCGGGACGGCATATCCTGCCGAACTGATTCCTGATGAACTGAATATTGACGGAGTCACGTTCTCCATGGGCAGTCGCGCCGACGGAGTGAACAATGTGGTCCGTGCCATGGGTCAGAAGCTGACACTCGACCGCGAAGACGGTTGCGACAAGCTGTATATCCTCGCTGCTTCGGCTTCACGCGAGGGAAGCGACGCCATGTTCAAGGTCGGTGACAAAGAAGTACGTCTTACAGTACCGTATATGGGCGGATATGTCGGGCAGGCCGAGACACAGTTCAACAACGGTGCTCAATACCGTCGCGATGAAGTTGCCCTTACTGCCACGCACTCCCACAATATCGCTTCCAAAAGCGATGTTACCTATGACATGCTGTATATTTATAAGTATATGATAGCGCTGCCTGAAGATGCCGTCGAAATAGAGCTTCCGGACGACCCGAATCTGTGCATCTTTGCTGCCACAATGAGCGACAACAAGAACGATGACACCCGTGCCGCCATGGAGCTGCGCAACTACCACGACTATAAGGAGCTCGGCACTGCCGATAGCGAAGATTTCGGACATTTCCTCGTTCCCGACGGGATAGCAGTGTCGGGATACGTCAATGCTAACGAGGCAGGCAAGTTTGCTTCCGACGGTGACGCGTCTACCAAGTGGTGCTGCACATCTGCAAACAGCTGGATTGAATACCGCTTTAACAAGCCTGTTACCGTTCTGCGCTGGGGTCTCCTGAATGCCGGCTGCGAAAGTCTCGACATGATTACCCGCAGCTTCAAAGTGCAGTACTATGCCGACGGCCGCTGGAACGACATATTTACAAGCACTGATAATACCACCAACCGTCTCAGCGGTAGTGTCGAGGCGGTTGAGGCAAGCCGTTTCCGTCTCTTTGTCGCCAAGGGCGAGCAAGGAGGCAATACGGCACGAATCTACGAATTCTCGCTTTACGGGCGTTACGCCGACGAGTCGGGCATAGCCGACATCACGGTAGCTCCCGAATATGGAATAGAACTGAAGGGCAATACGCCCAACCCGTGTCACGGGAGCACCTCGGTGCTTTTCCGCGGACCGGATTACCTCCGCGACGTAGTGATGCACGTCTACGACCTCACAGGCCGCCGTGTGATGACCTCGCGTCTTGAACACAGTGCCGACGCCGCCGGCTATCGCCGGGCTGATGTCGAATTATCTCTGATCCCCGGCTGCTATATCTATCGTCTGGAAGCCGTATGCGAGGGCCGGACGGTGGTATCGGATGCAGCAAGACTCATTTGTAAATAAAACTTTTTATTATAAACATTTTTTAATTAACCTATTCATTAACATTAATTGTCATGAACAAACAATTACTATTTAAGGCAGCGGTGGTTATGGCAGCGATGCTGTCTTCCTACGGCGTATTTGCGCAGACGCAGATTACCAATGAGGCAGAACTTCGCTCAATGGCTACCAACCCGTCCGGCGAGTATGTGCTTGCCAATGATATCGTCCTTACGGGCGAATGGACTCCAGTGGGCACCGAAGCAGCGCCCTTCACAGGTAAATTCGACGGCGCAGGTCATGCTGTCAAGGGTCTCGTCGTAAATCAGGAGGCCGGTTTCCTCGGTCTTTTCGGATGCGTGTCAGGCGCCTCCATCAGCAATGTCCGTATCGAGCAGGCTGACGTACGCGGTAAAGACCATGTCGGTATCGCAGTAGGCCGTCTGTGCAACGGCAGTAAGGTAGACCGTGTGATGACATCCGGCTATGTCACCGGCTTCGACCACATCGGCGGTATCGCAGGTGATATCGGCGAAGGAACAGACAATGTCATCACCAACTGCTATTCCGTAGCCAACGTCTTCAGTACCGATTACCAGGCCGGCGGTATCGTAGGCTGGTCGAAAGGTGACAATACGGTAAAGAACAACTTTTTTGCCGGCAAGGTACGTGTGAATGGATGGGGCGGCACAGCCGCTATCGTCGGTTTTGTCGAAGATGGCACAACCACTATCACCGGCAACGTCGCAGCTCCTATCTACATTATGGGCAATACCGATGGCGAGGAAGGAAACGTCTGGGGACACCGCTGGTCTTACGGCGCTGTCGGCGGTATCCTGAATGAAAATTCAATCGCAGCCGCTACCGACAACCTTGTATCGGACAAGACAAAGGTAATCAATGAAGACTCCGGTGAAGAGAAGGATCTGAGCGGATTGAACAGCTCCTACCACGGTATCATCACTTCGGATGCCAACCTCAAGACTCCCCAACCTTATACAACTCTCGGATGGGATGCTGCGGTGTGGAGCACTGCCAACGGCCGCTATCCCGTGCTGTCCTCCATGACAGTTCCGTTCGACGGCGACTATGTGCGCATCAACGATATCCCTGACGAAATCTACGTGGGTAACACTATCGATTTAGCTCCTGTGAGCAGCGTGGACCTTCCCGTCACTATCACCTCAAGCAATACATCCGTAGCTACCGTCAGCGGAACTAAGGTGGAATTTGTTGGTGCCGGCACAGCGACTATCACTGTATCGACTACAGGCGACTCCTATATCAACGGCTACACCAAGAGTTATGAGGTTTCTGTAAAGGATATGGACAATAAAATCGCTACAGCCGCCGACTTCGACAAGCTCCGCCAGAACCCGCAGGGCAGCTTCGTGCTCGTAGCCGACATCGACTTTGCAGGCGTTGACTTCCGCCCGATTCCGAACTTCTCCGGCTCTATCGACGGTCAAAACCACTGGGTCAAAAACCTGACTTACATCAATAATGATGCCAACAAGATTGGCCTCATCGGTGTTTTCTCAGGTTCTTTCATCAAGAACATCGGTTTCATGAACATCTACTTGTCGGGAAATGCCGACGTTGCAATCATCGGTAAGACCGAAGGTCCGGCTTTGATTGAGCAAGTCGTAGTGAGCGAATCCTATATCGAAGGTCGCGACCACGTTGCTTCGTTCGTAGGCAACATCGACGGCAATGCTACAATCAAGAACTGTCTCTCGAACGCCCGTATCCAGACACGTGAGTACCAGGCCGGCGGTATCGGCGGTGTAATCAACCACGGTACTGTCGAGAACTGCCTCTTCTGCGGTACAATCAATTCCTACAGAGCGACCAACATCGGCGGTATCGTCTCGCTCCTCGACAGCGACAATAACCCCTCGACTATCCGTAACTGTCTCGCCGCAGCCGTGGTAGAGAATCCTGCAGATAATGATAATTGCATGATCAACCGTGCAGGCCGTAACATGACCCTTGCGAACAACTACGTGACAGAATACACCGTCCGCAACGGTGCGTCTATCCAGGCAGGCGAAGCCAACGACGAACGCGGTGCTCTCGCACGCAAGACTCAGGTACGCAGCAAGGAATGGTATACAAGCACTCTCGGATGGGATTTCGATAATGTATGGAAATTCCTCCCCAATGCAGAAGGCCAGATGCTGCCCGTACTCGCATGGATGAGTACTCCGATTGCAACTTCGTTCTTCAACATGCCTTCAGAAGACGGCTATGCCCTCAACTACGCATTCGGCACAGAAAAAATGGAATACAGCTCGATTTTCGGTTCATGGGGTCAGGACGTTGTCGTTGAACAGCTCTCAGGTTACGATTACGCAAATATCGAACCAAGCGAAAACGCCATATATGCAGGCGATATGAACGGTATGTATGCCGGCGCCGGTACTGCTACCTTCAAGGTAACTATGGATCCTTCGATTGTTTCCAACTTCACTGTTATCGGACGCGACGAATTCGACGTGCATGTCGCCAAGGCCGGTGTCGCTATTGAAATCGGCACAGTAGAGGATTTCCTCAAAATCCGTAAAAATCCCGGTCTCGACTATATCCTCACAGCAGATATCGATCTTTCTGGTGAGACCGACTTCACAGGCTTCTGCAACGACGGTGTGACCTTCACCGGCAGCATCGATGGCAAAGGTCATGCAGTGCATGGCTTCCATATCGACTTCTCGAGCAAATCTGACTCTGACCACGGACTCTTCGGCAAGACTTCCGGCGCTACATTCAAGAACATAGCATTCTACGACTTCGAGATCAACGGCGGTCAGGCTGTCGACCATGTCGGTCTTATCGGCGGCGGCAGCGCTACCTTTGAGAATGTTGCAATCGTCGGCACTGTTATCGGCGATGACCACGTAGGTCTCGTCGCCGGCGACAGCGACGGCATCAAGATGACTAACTGCTATGCCAAGGGTACTGTCAACGGTCGTTCGCAGGTAGGCGGCTTCTTCGGCTGCACCCTCGAAAACGGCGCAACCCTCGAAAACTGCTTCACCAACGTGAACTCTACGGCGACAGAGCGCGGATGGGTCGGCGGCTTCATCGGCCTCATCGACAAGCCCAACAGCATTGTCACCATCAAAAACTGCGTATCGGTAGGCAACCAGTCGTCGATAGGCAGAGACAAATACACCAACAGCTTCATCGGCGGCAACAACGCCGGCGACGGCCCTAACGCAATCGTCAACTTCACCGGCAACCTCTACAGCCTCGAAGCCATCAACGACGCAGATACCGCATGGCCGGTCAAGAATGAGACAGCTGATGGCGGCGATGTGCAACCTGCCACAGGCAAACACAACACAGAACTGTGCACTCAGGCTCCCTACGCCGACATCACATGGAATTTCGACGAAGTATGGGCAATGGGCGCAGGCGAGTACAAGTATCCTGTCCTCAAGGGTGTGAACGTACCTGATGAAATCCTCGCAGGCGAGCAGACCGGTATCGACGAAGTTGAAACCGACAGTGAAGTGAGTGTAACAGCAGCCGGCGGCATTGTTACCGTATGCGGTCTTGGCTCACAGTCGGCAGTGAATGTATATACGGCAGCTGGCGTCATGGTTAACGCAATCAGCACCACCGCATCCGAAGCTTCTATCGAAGTACCCGCAGCCGGTCTCTACATCATAACCGTTGTAACTGACGGCAAAGCAAATGCCTTTAAAGTACTCTGTAAATAATTCATAAGTCTTGTTTTCGGCAGACCGGAGTCGTTCCGGCTTCGGTCTGCCTTCCTTCTCTCTCTTTCTGAAACATGAAAATCTTATTTCATTTCTTTAGATGACAAAATCTAATTGTTTAACAAATTTATCAACCATCATTATCAATGTTAAAGCTTAACGGAAAAAGATTGCGAGAGTTGGCTCTTCTGCTGACAATGCTCGTTTCAATCCCGGGTTTTGCAGAGACGATACGTGTTACCGGTTCTGTGACCGACGTCGAAGGTGAACCTCTGATTGGCGCATCCGTAGTGGATAAGAACAAGCCCGGCAACGGTGTGGTTACCGATATCGACGGACGGTATGCAATATCTATCGAAAAGGGAAGTACGCTTCAAGTGAGCTATATAGGCTTCCAGACAGAAGTAATAAAAGTAACAACGACACGAAAGGATTTTGTGCTGAAAGAAAAAACCAGCGGCCTGGATGAAGTGGTTGTGACCGGTTTTGCCAAGCAGAAGAAGATTTCTGTAATCGGATCGCAGGCCACTCTCAAGATGGAGGAAGTAAAGATGCCGGTTGCAAACATGACTACGGTGCTTGCCGGTCGTGTGGCAGGTGTCGTTTCGGTGCAGCGTACCGGTCTTCCCGGTCAGGACGACGCCGACATCTGGGTCCGCGGTCTTTCTACACTTACCAACCGTAACGAAGGACCTCTCGTGCTCGTCGACGGTATCGAGCGCTCATGGAGCCAGCTTGATCCTTCCGATATCGAGACCATCACCGTACTCAAGGATGCCGCAGCCACGGCAGTCTACGGTGTCCGCGGCGGTAACGGTGTCATCATCATCACCACCAAGCCCGGCGAGATAGGTACTCCGAAATTCTCATTCGATATCTACGAGGGTATCACCTCATTTACGAAAGTACCTGAACTTGTAGACGGTATCACATATATGGAAGCCGCAAACGAAGCTTACAGGAACACGCGCGGCAACGACTTCTACAAGCCTCAATATATAACGAACACCAAGATTGCCAACGGGCTGCCCCTTAAGGCTGAAGAAATGGAATATGCCGCAAGCGTGGCAGGTCAGCGCAGCATCAACCCCTACCTTTATCCTAACGTCGACTGGATGAGGGCACTCTATCACAAGCATGGCTATAACGGACGCTATAACGTCAATATCCGTGGCGGCGCTCCCAACGCACAGTACTACGTTTCTCTGTCATATTACAACGAAAAAGGTATGACAAAGACTGATCCCCGACAGGACTATTCGTCCGAAATCACCTATGACCGCTACAACTTCCTGAGCAATATCAACCTCAAGGCTACCCGAACCACGAAACTTGACGTCGGTGTCAGCGGCTGGATTACCTCGGGCAATTACCCCGCGCAGAGCCTGGATGAGATTTTCGGCAAAGCCATGCAGACCAACCCCGTAATATATCCTATCCAGTATCCTAACGGCGAGAACCCCGGTCTGTCGCAGCACAACCGCGAGCTCGACTCTCCATGGGTTACTCTTACCCGCCGCGGCTATAAGAGGACTACAAAGACCCAGATAAACACTAACCTCAAGCTTTCGCAGGATCTCGGTTTCTGGGAATGGAGCAAAGGTCTTGATTTCCGCGCACTTGTTTCGTTCGACGTAAAGGCTAACCAGAACCTTATCTATAATGTCGACGAAAGCACATGGTCGCCTTCCGGCTCCCAGAACTCGGCGACCGGCGCATGGAACGACGATGAATATCTCTACGACGCCAACGGCAACCTTCTGCTGAGCGAACAGTACAAGGGCAACAAGACCATGAGCGTCAAAGCCGAGAAGTGGGTGTACCGTACATTCTACTTCGAAGCTGCCCTCAATTATTCACGTACTTTCAACGAGATACACAATGTAGGCGCCCTTGCCGTGTTCAACATGCGCAACTATATCGACGCCAACGATGAATCGCTCTTCAAGACACTGCCGTACAAGCAGCAGAGCCTTGCCTTGCGTCTTACCTATGACTTCGACCGCCGTTACTTCCTGGAATTCAACGGTGGCTATACCGGTTCGGAAAACTTCCTTCCCGGTCACCGCTTCGGCTTTTTCCCTGCAATCGCTGTCGGCTATGTTCCGTCCAACGAATCATGGTGGGAACCCCTTAGCGGCGTGCTTCCATATATGAAAATACGTTACTCCAACGGTGTCGTGGGCAACAGCTCTTCCGGCGACCGCTTCTCATACTTCGCCAAACTTGAAGCCAATGGCGGCGGATTCACTAACTACTGGACCAAAAACGGCGCATCGGGCAGCTGGCACTACTCAGCATACGGCTATGAACCCCAGTGGTCGCGCGTGCACAAGCAGGACCTCGGCATCGAACTCAACTTCTTCCGCCGTTCCGAACTTTCTATTGTTATCGACCTCTTCAAGGAACGTCGCGACCGCATCTTCGTGGAACGCAAGAACCTTCCTTTGCTGAACGGTCTTGAGGCAAACCCCTACGCAAACGTGGGTGTGGTTGAAAACAAAGGCTTCGAAGCATCTTTCGACTATAGCAAGCAGTTCGGTAAAGACTGGATGGTATCGCTCCGAGGCAACATTGCATATAACAAGGATAAGGTGATCGAGAATGCTGAGCCAGCCCCGACTTATCCCTGGCTCGACCGCAAGGGACACAACGTACTTGCACAATGGGGCTGGGTTGCCGAAGGTCTCTACACCAGCAATGAGCAGATCAAGGAACGCAATATAACCCAGTTCGGCGAGACATATCCCGGCCAGCTCGTCAAGCCCGGCGACATCATGTACAAGGACCTTAACGGCGACGGTCATATCGACGACTACGACCAGACGTGCATCAGCCGCGGCGACCTTCCGCAGATCTACTACGGCTTCGGCGGCGACTTCCGCTATAAGAATTTAGGTCTCGGTATCCTCTTCCAGGGTACAGCAAAGGCAGACCGTATTCTCAGCGGCAACGGTATCATCCCCTTCCAGAGCTCAAGCGGCGGCGGTACGCTCTACTCCAATATCTCCGACCGCTGGGATCCGGAGAATCCAGAGAATACAAACGTATTCTATCCGCGCCTGGCATGGGGCGGTTCTGACCCGTCGAACGAAAACAACTACCGTACGAGCACATGGTGGAAGCGCGACATGAGCTTCCTGCGTCTGAAGCAGTTCACCATCTCGTTCTATTTCCCGAAAGCATGGCAAAAGTCACTCTTCAAGGGCGGACGTTTCTACGTGATGGGCGAAAATGTATTTACGTGGAGCAAGTTCAATCTGTGGGATCCTGAGCTGAACACCAGCAACGGTATTTCCTACCCGAACGTCCGTACTTTCTCCGTAGGCGTTAACTTTAACATTTGATAATCAAAATGAAAATGAACAAAAGAATAATAGGTCTTACTTTGGCTGCGGCAGCCCTGACGGGGTCGTTAACCTCGTGCGACAGCTACTTCGACGATGTGCCTAACAACGCGGTATCGATAGACGATATATTCGAAAACCGAGGCATGACCCTGGGCTGGCTTACAAACATATATTCAATCACTCCTGACTGGACAAATCGTATGGCCGGCGGTACGGCGATGTACTGGAACGGCGCCACCATAGAAGGCTACCTCCCATGGGACTGGGTGGAGACCCATGACATCATCAACGGTACAATGTCCTCTTCTACCAAACACGTCAACCGCATTTGGGCGAACCTCTACAAGGGCATTCAGAACTGCAACATCTACCTCGCCCGTGTCGACGGCTGCGAGCCTCTCCTGCCGGAAGAAAAGGCAGCCACCAAGGCTGAAGTGCGCGCCCTCCGCGCATACTTCTACCTCCAGCTGGTAAAGCAATACGGTCCTGTGCCTCTCTTCGGAGACAAAGAGGCAAACTTCGACGATGACCTAAACGACTCTCAGCTGCCGCGCAACACCGTCGACGAATGTTTCGACTATATCATCAGTGAATTCAAGGCGGCTCTCGAAAGCGGCGACCTTCTTTCGAGCTTCGATGACCAGGGCGCTTACGAATCTCAGCACATGGGCAATTTCACCAGTGAGGCGGTGCGGGGTTTCCTCGCCGATGCCTATCTCTTCCGTGCATCCTATGTGTTCAACGGCGACCCCTACTACAAGGATCTCGCCAATCCCGACGGCACCAAGCTTTTCCCGCAGGAGCGTGACGAGAGCAAATGGCGCGACGCCAAGCAGGCTGCCCTCGACATAATCAAATCCGGCAAGTACAGACTGGTGCTCCGCGACATGTACGACCATCAGGTGACTAACCTTTCCGAAGCATGTCCTTACAAGTCGACATTCTTTGCCTCAATGGCAACATCGACCAACGAGGAACTCATCTACGGACGCCCCAACTCGTCCAACGACTGCTACGTGCTCGTGCCTCGCTTCGAGAACTGTCCTTCGAGCGCTCCCCGTGGTTCGGGCGGTCTGTCGGTTCCCTTGGAGTTCGTCGACCTTTTCTTCACCAACAAGGGCTTGAGAATCGACGAGGACCCCGACTACTTCAAGTACGACGTGGATAATCCTCCCACAGCTGTCCGTGGTCAGGCTGCAATAACCAATACACGCGCCTATGTCGACCCGCTCTCCGGCTACCAGTACTTCACCATGTCCGGTCAGGGTCAGGGCGTTTCAACGGCTGTGCCTACTTCAATCCTGAAGCAGTTCTATAACCGCGAGGCCCGTTTCTACCTGAATATAACGTTCCACAACCGTCAGTGGGAATTCCAGGGCAACCTTCCTGTCCAGATGCACTTCGGCGGCAATTCCGGCGCCAACGGCTCTACCCACGATTTCCCGATTTTCGGTGTGATCGCGCGTAAGAACTACTACGAGAAACAGAGCAACTGGACCATGTCGACGGTACTTCGCCTTGCCGAAATCTATCTTGACTACGCCGAAGCTTGCGCCGAACTTGGCGAGACCGAAGAAGCACTCAAGTATCTCAACAAGATCCGCAACCGCGCAGGTGTCGCCGAATATGGTCTCAACGCCGGCGACAACGGTCGTGATGCCCGCAACCTCAATAAGATAGTCCTTCCGGGTTACACCAAGGACGATCTGCTGAAAGCCATCTACCGTGAGCGCATTCTGGAACTCTCTTATGAGAACAAGCACTACTTCGACGTGCGCCGCTGGGGCGTAGCCGAAGGCAAGTGGCGCACCAACGGTGCGGAAATGACCGACGGCTGGATTTATCCCGCATACCATAAGGGCGGTGAAGGCGGTTCGTTCACCGGATTCAATGTTCACAACGTGGGTGCTACCGCTGAAAACAAGGCGGTGAACTTCTACAAGCGTATCCCGCAGCAGACACGTATCTACACCAAGCGCATGACGTTCTTCCCGATACCTGAAGACGAGATCGTACGCGACAAACAGCTTGTACAGAATACCGGCTGGTAAATAATCAACACAGGGGACATTCAAGGGCTCGATACCCCTTGAAGTCCCCGTATTTTAAATATGCTATACATGAAAAAAATACTATCCCTCATCCTTGCAACGACGTGTATTGCGACTGCCTCGGCGCTGACGCCCGGCGTCGCATATTCTGTAGGGCAGCACGGCAGATCAGTGTTCATATCCAACGGACGACCCGACCGCAACGCCGACGTGCAGATGTGGACCGACACTGATGTGCCGGCACAGAGATGGGTTTTGGAGCAGTCTGACACTGACCCACGCCAGTATGCGCTGCGAAATCTTTTCTCAGGTCTGTATCTCAACTATAACGGCACGAGTGCCGGAGCGAAAATCCGTCAGGCCGACCGCAGTGTCTTTTTGAGCTACTGGACTCTGGAAGAAGACGGCGACTCATATGTGCTCGTTCCGTCACAGAACGCGGCTATGTGCCTCGCTGCTGCCTCGACCGACGAAGGCGCCGCCCTTTCACTGCAGGAACGCACTACTGCCGATGCCGCGCTGACACGGTTCACTCTGCGTCAGGATGACGTGCCGGAGGCTTTCGGCGAAGCTGTGCGCGACGACTTCATGTCAGGATTCCTCGATCAGTACTACCATAAGGCATCTACGGGTCATGTGCTCGGCGGTGGCGGCTGGTGGGGCGACGCAGAGATGTTCGAAGTCATCCTTGATGCTTTCGCCACTACAGGTGATCTTAAATATAAAGAGATTTTCGACGAACTTGTCATAGACTTCTGCCGCCGCAACGGTCGCGACTGGTCAAACAACGAATTCAACGACGATATCACCTGGATGGTGCTGGCGTGTGCCAGAGCTTACAAATACTTTGGCACGCAGGACTATCTCGATCTTGCAAAGGACAACTATACGCGCATGTACAACCGTGCACACCAGCGCTTCGGAACGCTCATCTGGAAGCAGAGTCAGGAGAACAAAATCGCCACCAACTCGTGCATCAACTGCCCTGCGACAGTGGCAGCATGCATGCTTGGCGAGCTGACAGGTGACAATTCATGGTACGACAAGGCACTCACAATCTATGCAGGACAGCGCAAACTCCTCTACAATGCCGAAACAGGCGAGGTGTGGGACAGCGGCGCATGGACTGCCGACGGCGAGCGTGAACCCGGCGCAAACCACTGGGTATCGACCTATAATCAGGGCACAATGCTCGGCGCTGCCACGCTGCTGTATCTCTATACGAAAGATTCGATGTATCTTGAGGATGCAAAGAAAGTTTATGAGCGCTCACGCGACCATCTTACCAACAACAATAAGATTATCAGCGTCTGCCAGACCGTCAACGGCGACCTGTGCGGATTCAAGGGCATCCTGATGCGCTATGTGCGCACCTACGCCGAGACTTTCCACCTCGAAGAGCCTCTGCAGTGGATGGAGAAAAACGCATGGCACGCATGGCAGAACCGCAACTCCGGCGGTGTCATCTGGTCGGCATGGCTCACCAAGACAGCCGAGAGTCTCACCCGTAAGGAAGGTGATGACGAAAAGGATGTCACAAACGACGCCTTCGGGGCTTCGACAGCTGTCTCAGTGGCGTTCAACGCCCACGTAAACCGCCGCTTCGCAAAGTCTGTGTCAGAAGGATTACAGCCAGAGTATTTCGACGATATAAAGTTCGCACAGCTTACCGAAGATGCTACGGAAGGCCGTGTCACCACCCCCGCACTTTCCGGAGGCTGGATATGCTTCCGCAATGTGGATTTCGGGCAGGATGGAGTCTCTTCGCTGGATCTTCGTCTGAAGGCTACGAAGGCGCGTTCGTTTGTGCAGGTGTACGTCGATGAGCTGACCGACGACGGACTCATGGGGCGCAACAGCGGATTCCTGACCCGTGGCGACTGGTCGGATGTTGTCGTTCCGTTCAAATCCGGCGTTACAGGCGTCCACGACGTCTATATACGCTTCAGCGGCGAAGGAGTACAGGTCGGTGGCATCAAATCCACCGGTTCCAGCTCCGGCGTTTACAGCCCTGAGGCTGTCATCGGAGAAATAGGATCGGTATATAATCTCCGGGGGATACGTGTAGGTTCGTCGATGGACGGACTTGCCCCCGGAATTTACATATCAGGCGGTCATAAGATTCTTAAACGTTGAATAACACTTATATAATAAACAATACGATGCGGTATATATCATCTTTACTCTTTTTATTGTCGGTAGCATCCGTATTCGGCGGCAACCTGTCGCTCAACGAGGCTCGTGTCAATGCCCTGGATTTTATGTCGGCGCGACATTCCACGTCGGTGCGCGGCTTACGCGCCGCCACACTGGATCTTGAATGTGTCCGGGTGTCGCAATCCAGTTATATTTTCAATGTCGAAGGAGGACGCGGTTATGTAATAGCATCAGCCAGCGACCGCATGCAGCCCGTGCTCGGGTATTCGGACACTGGGTGTTTTGATGTGGCTCATATGCCGGATGCACTAAAGGCATGGCTCGACGTGCTTGATGAAGCCGTCGTCGTCCTCGAAAGCGCCGACACACAAAATGCATCTCCGGCGCTGTCGCGCAGCGATGATAAACCGGCTATAGCGCCTCTCGTCTCAAGCCGATGGAACCAGGGTTCGCCTTACAACGGCATGACACCTTCGTATGTCGACCAGAATTCGGGTCAGTACAACGAACACAGCGCCACGGGCTGTGTAGCCACCGCCACGACGCAGATCATGTACTATTGGAAGTGGCCGCAGGACGCTACTAAGACGATACCTTCGTACACATACAACTGGTCGGGCAACTCCAGGACTATGCCATCGCTTCCTCCTGTGGTCTTCGACTGGGCGTCCATGAAGGATACTTACGGAAACAATGATTCACAGGCTTCGAAGGATGCCGTGTCGCAGCTTATGCTCTACGCCGGCTGCGGCATGCAGAGCGGCTATGCCGGCGCTACAGGCGCCACGTCGGTTAATGCGATGAACGCCCTGAAGGAATACTTCGGATATACAAAGAAAGCATTCAATGTCTACCACCTGAATTATACTTTTCAGGAGTGGGAGGATCTTTTATATAACGAGCTTGCCGCAGGTCGCCCACTCCTGATTGGCGCAGACAACTATGAGCGCACAGGCGGTCATGAATTCATTTGCGACGGCTATGACGGCAACGGTCTCTACCATATCAACTGGGGCTGGGGCGGATGGTGCGACGGATATTTCGTCCTCACTGTCATGGCGCCTGATTCACAAGGCATAGGCGGTTCGTCAGACGCCAACGGATATTCAATGGGTCAGAACGTCACCGTAAACCTCCGACCGGAATATAGCGGGGATGATAATGAAACCGTGCGCTGTGCCATATCCGCAATTCAGCCTGGACAATCCGCCACGGTACGCGACGCCGATGGCAATGTATCACTATATTTCTCGTACAATATCCGCACGCTGCTCCTGAACAGATATGAGATAGAGCACGGATTTGTGGTTTATGATGCCGAAGGGAACCGGGTAGGAGAGCCGTTCGGCATAAGTACGGACACATATAATCCTGCCGACCGATATGGTAAATCGATAACCGTCAGATTCGGCGCCGGTCTTGCCGACGGCGAATATACACTTCGCGGCGTCAGCCGTCGCAGCGGCAGCAGCGAATGGCTCGATGACATGAACAGCGACCGCAACAACATCGCGCTGACCGTATCGTCCGACAAGGTTCAGGTAAGCGCCTGCCCGGGTAAAGGCACGCGTCTGCAGGTGGATAAGCTGACCCTTGAGGGCGTATCAGTGGCAGGACAATGGCAGCGTGTGAAATACACCATCACAAACACCGGCGATGACTTTTACGGCGAGACATACATGTTTGTTGACGGCAAGCGCGTGTCGGGCAACACAATATCCATCCGCGCCGGCGAAACAGCCGATGTGTACTACAAGTTCCAGCCTGACGGCACACCTGGCTTCCACCGCTTCGTGCTTTCGCGTCAGACGTCGGCAACGAACGGTGTAATCAGTTCTATCGACAAGGCGTTCAACATAGACTGCTTGTGGAAAGCCGACGGCACTATTGAGCGCATTCCCTCCACAAGCCAGAACTATTCACTGCCGTCAGATGTCACAGCAGTATATCTGACAGGCAAGTCGCCGCGCACGATAGGCGTACCTGAGGCAAATCCCAACCTGATAATGTACCTCGACGAGGATGCCGTACTGTCGGCACGAGTGCTGCGCGTCTATCGCAAGACTATCTCGAATATCGTCTATGGCGACAAGGCGGAGGTTTTCCGTGTTAAGGACGGCTATGAACTGAGCGTGCCCCGCGCATTTGTGGCAGAGGAAGCCAGCTATACCCGCGAAAATATTCCGGCATGGTCGACGCTGTTCCTGCCGTTCCCTGTAGAGAACGTGGAGGCTGACGGTAATACGGTCGACTGGTTCACCTCCACAAGCGACACCGGTAAGTCGATATTCCTCAAGAAATTCATGGGGGCACGGCGCGGAACACTTATTTTCGCTCATTCGGATGCAGAAATACCGGCGGGTCAGCCGCTCCTTGTAGGTGTGGCCGGAAATCTCGGGGGAATACCGTTCGACCATACGGGCAGCACTGTCACATTCTCCGCTAAAAACGTCACCATCACTACCGACGGGTTACGGACTGTAGACAATGTCAGCGCCGCAAGCAGTTTTGTAGGATGCATATCCACAAAGACACCGGTCGCTGTCATGGGTCTTGACGAAACGTTCGCCAACTTTGTGACAACGACGGATGTCGAACCCTTCCATGCGTACTTCACCAAGATCGCAGGCTATGATTCTTGCGCAGTCCGCTACGACGAAGGCGAAACCAGCGGCATAGATATCCCTGTGGTGGAAAACATGGATGCTGCTGCGCCGGTCTACAATCTTCAGGGCATAAGAGTCGGAACAGTTTCGACATTCGGCTCGTTGCCTGCCGGACTGTACATAATATCCGGTCGGAAGGTATTAAAGCGCTAAACGAAGACCTGTGTCAGTGGTTGGTACAGGTCAATAACGTGTAAATTAATGTCAAACGGGTAAAGATGCGTTATTTTAGCGCAAATCGTCGCTATTTGATACCCGTCATTATCCGCCTTGACATTAGTTTTGCACATATAAAATATCATAATCACTACTTCATTTAAATAATATGAAAGCAAAACGCAAGCTGAGAATAGCAGCTCTCGCACTTCTTGCCGCCTCCGCGGCAGCGAATGCGCAACAGACCGGACACAACGGTCAGGCCACCGCTTATCTGGTGTCGGATGCCCATCTTGACACGCAATGGAACTGGGATATCCAGACCACCATCGGACAATATGTGTGGAACACGATAGACCAGAACCTAAAACTGCTCGAAAAATATCCCGACTACGTATTCAACTTCGAAGGCGGCTCCAAGTATGCCTGGATAAAAGAATATTACCCGCGCGAGTACGAACTGATGAAAGAATACATCAAGTCGGGGCGCTGGCATATCAGCGGAGCCAGCTGGGAAGCCAACGACGCTATCGTGCCTTCGATAGAGTCGGCGATACGTAACGTAATGCTCGGACAGGAATTCTACCGCAATGAGTTCGGCGTTGAAAGCACCGATATTTTCCTTCCCGACTGCTTCGGTTTCGGCTGGACGTTACCTTCGGTAGCCGCGCACTGCGGTCTGATAGGATTCTCTTCGCATAAGCTCGGATGGCGTTACCATCCTTTCCACGGAGATAAGAAATATCCTTACACAATCGGTCTGTGGCGAGGCGTGGACGGATCTGAGATAATGATGGCTCATGGCTTCAACTACGGTCAACGATGGAAAAATGAAGACCTCACTCAGAACCGCGATCTCATCAACCGCGCTGCCGAAAGTCCCCTCGGCAAGGTATTCCATTATTATGGCACCGGCGACATAGGCGGCTCACCGTCCATACAGTCGGTGGAAGCTGTTTGTAACGCAATCGGCAAGAACGACGGACCTGTGAAGATTCTCAGTGTCACCTCCGACCAGCTTTTCAAGGATTATCAGCCTTACAGCTCGCATCCTGAACTGCCCCGCTATGATGGCGAACTTCTGATGGACGTTCACGGCACGGGCTGCTACACTTCTCAGGCCGCAATGAAACTCTATAACCGCCAGAACGAGTTGCTCGGCGACGCAGCGGAGCGCTCGTCGGTAGCATCGGAAGCTCTCGGGCTCACGCAGTATCCGGTCGATTTCCTCTCCGAGGCATGGCGCCGATTCATTTTTCATCAGTTCCACGACGACCTTACCGGCACATCAATACCGCGTGCTTATGAATTTTCATGGAACGACGAGCTCCTCTCGCTCAAACAGTTCTCCGACGTCCTCACTCATTCGGTAGGTGCCGTTGCCTCGCAGCTCGACACCCGCGTGAAGGGTACTCCGGTCGTGCTCTATAATGCACTCGGACGTGAGGCCACCGATCTTGTAGAGCTTGAAGTATCTGTTAAAGGGCGTCCCGGCAAGGTGCAGGCATACGACCAGAACGGCAATCCGGTAGCTGCACAGATTCTCGGCGTCGAAAACGGCAGGGCAAAAGTGCTTGTGGAAGCAACCGTTCCGGCAAACGGATATGCGGTCTACGACCTCCGCTTCTCAGGCAGCTATAAAGCTGCGGCGCCGAAGGCAGGTGTCCGCACTGTCGGGAACTCCGTATATGCCCTCACATTAGACGACAAGGGTGACATTACTTCATTGGTGGACAAGCGCAACGGCAAACAGCTCGTTGCCGACGGCAAGGCAATCCGCCTGGCAATATTTACCGACAACGAATCTTATAGCTGGCCGGCATGGGAAATAATCAAGAAGACTGTTGACGCAGAGCCTCAGTCGATAGATGAAAATGTAACGATGTCGGTAATAGAAGAAGGACCGGTGCGTACCACTCTCTGCGTGGAGAAAGGGCATGGCGATTCAAAATTCAGGCAGTATATCCGCCTGTATGAAGGTGCGCTCGCCGACCGCATCGATTTCGTGAATGAAGTCGACTGGGCTACTACCAATGCTCTCGTCAAAGCTGAGTTCCCGCTGACAGTATCAGCGCCCAAGGCGACTTACGACCTCGGACTTGGCACCATAGAACGCGGCAACAATGTCGACAATGCTTACGAAGTGTACTCGCAACGCTGGGCGGATCTCAGCGACGGCAACTATGGCGTGACGGTGATGAACGACTGCAAGTACGGATGGGATAAGCCCGCCGACAACAATCTTCGCCTCACTCTCCTCCACACGCCCAAGACAAAGAAGAGCTACGCATACCAGGATCATCAGGACTTCGGTCACCACACTTTCACCTACACCCTTACCGGGCATAGCGGTGCGGTAGACAAGACGGTTGCTTCGACAGCTGCCGACTGTCTCAACCAGCGCATCAAGGCATTTTCCGTCACCAAGCATGCCGGTCCGCTCGGAAAGTCGTTCTCAATGGCAAGCGTAGACAACAAAGACCTCGCCATGAAGGCTCTGAAGAGGGCTCAGAACGGCGACGAATATGTTGTGCGTCTGTATGAAACGGCAGGCGACGGCGCAAAGACCGGCAAAGTTACCTTCGCGCGCCCAATCGTAGCGGCAGTGGAAGCAGACGGTACTGAAAAGACTATAGGCAACGCATCCTTCTCAGGCAATACGCTCGACGTTAAAGTAGGTCCCTTCGGCATGAAGACTTACAAAGTTAAATTCGCACCCGCCGAAAGGAAAGACCTTGCCACCTACGAACAGATTTCTCTGAACTACGACAAGAAGTGCTTCAGCTGGAACAAGTTTGCACAGGACGCAGACTTCTGCGGCGGCTACAGCTACGCTGCCGAACTCGTGCCTTCATCCATCACTGCTCAGGGTGTGCCTTTCAGACTTGAAAACTCGGCGCTACTCAACGGCAAGGCCTGCCACGGCGATACCATCACCCTCCCTGAAGGCAACTACAACCGCCTCTATATCCTTGCAGCCACGGCATCTGAAGACGAAGGTACCAAGGGAACCTTCCGACACGGCAAAACATCGACAGAACTCTCAGTACCTTCCTATACAGGGTTTATCGGTCAATGGGGACACACAGGTCATACAGAAGGCTACATGGATGCGGATGAAGTGGCGTATGCCGGTACTCACCGCCATTCTGCCAAGGGCGACCATCCCTACGAATTTACGTACATGTACAAATATGCCATAGATCTGCCTGCCGGCACGCGTGAAGTTGTGCTTCCAGATAATCCTGCCCTTGTGATTTTCGCAGCTACAGCAGCCAATGAAGCCGCACAGCAGTCTGTCCCCATGGCACCGCTTTTCCGCACTGCCATAGCGGCCGGTGCGACCCGTGCCAATGCAGACGCCAAACGTGCGCTCGGCGCCAACCTTCTCAACAGCGACATGCTCAGGAGTTGGTCGGGATGCATGAACGATGGCGAACATCCGAGATTCCTCACCGACGGCGACGTCAACACGAAGTGGTGCGACGAGACGGGTTTTCCGCCTTACGTGGAATATGATCTCGGCACGACAAAGAATATCAAGGCATGGTCCATAACCAATGCCGGAGCCGAAAATCCTTCGTACATCACCGGTGCATGTTACCTGCAGGGCCGCAACAGCGATAAGGAAGAATGGAAGACCATAGATGCAATCCTTGCGAATACCGCCAACAGGGTGTCACGTAAGCTGGCAAAGCCGGTCGACGCACGCTATGTCCGTCTGCTCGTGACACAGCCAGAGCAACAAGGCAATAGCCATGTGACCCGCATATATGAGTTCGGGGTTTACGAATAAGGACAATAGTCTCAAGTTTATGATATTAAGGTAGAAAAGGTGTGCCATAATGTTCATACAGGACGTTATGGCACTTTATCTGACAAACCATAACAGTCGTGAAACAGTTATCAATATTTACATTTGCATTACTCACCGTGCTCCCTTGCACGGCTCTGACCGACAGTCGTTTTCCGGCTCCCGTTACCATTGAACGCCAGTGGCGTAACTATAATCCCGGGCGCGTGCATTTCGTGATAGAAAATCCGGAAAGCGAAGGCGCAAAGATATATGGCGCCATAGTTAAGAATCCCGACAGATACATAGCCGACAACGCCCGGCGCGTTATACAGACCCTCTATTTCTCGCCCGCCGACAGTATTCCCGACATTCACGACATCGACTATGTTGTGCGCAGCTTCGACGGCATATCCTATAAGAGCGGCGACGGAAACCATGTCCGAATCGACTATAATGTCGACTGGGTGAGCCACAGTTTCGCCAGTAACGACACTGCGAGAGTCGATTATGAGACGCGTGGCGTGCTTTACCACGAGCTTACCCATGCCTACCAGCTCAAGCCCAAAGGATGCGGCAGCTACGACGGTAAAAGTCCTTACTGGTCGTTCATCGAAGGTGTAGCCGACGGTGTGCGCGTGGCATGCGGCAGTTTCAGCCAGGACTTTTCGTCTAAAGACCGTCCTCGCGGGGGGTCGTGGATGAGCGGCTACCGCAACACTGGCTATTTCCTCTATTGGCTGTCGCAAAACAAGGACAAAGATTTCCTACGTAAGTTCAACCGTACGGCGCTCGAAGTGATTCCATGGTCGTGGGATGCCGCCATGCATCATATCCTTGGTCCCGGAGAGAAAAATTCCGTGGAGAACCTCTGGGCGGAGTATATCAACGCAATAGGCGACGATGACGAAAAAGCATCAGTGAGAAAACAGCCCCGTCAGGACCTGTCGCGGTATGTCAATCCGCTCATAGGCACGGAAGGCTTCGGCAATGTCTATCCTGGCGCTCAGACGCCTTTCGGCGGCATACAAATCAGCCCTGACACCGATTTTGACGACTACGACACTGCCGCGGGCTACAAGTACGACCATCCTACAGTGCTGGGATTCAGTCTTACGCACCTCAGCGGAACAGGCATTCCTGACCTTGGCGACTTCCTGTTCATGCCCGGTACGGGTGAACTGCATCTGCAGCCGTCGACGCATGAAAAGCCGGATGAAGGCTATCGTTCGCGCTTCAGCCACGACCGTGAAAAAGCCTCTGCAGCATATTATAGCCTCGACCTCGACGACTACGGCGTCACTGCCGAAATGACGGCGGGGCAGCGTGCGGGAATACTCCGGTTCACATATAACCGGTCCGGCGACGCATGGCTTCTGCTCGACCTCAACCACACGCTGCGGAGCAAGTGCGAGTGGGCGAACATTCGGATTGTGAATGACTCCACTCTCACGGCATATAAGCTTGTGAACGGTTGGGTGCCGGAGCGTCATGTCTACCTTGCGGCGACGTTCTCGCGACCAATCCGCGACGCTGTCATATATATGGACGACAAGCCGGTGATATACAATACCAATCGCTTCCGTAGCGACCGCGAGACGTATGGAAAGAATGTGAAAATGGCACTCGAGTTCGATGCAGCCCCGGGTGAACAGATAGAAGTGAAGGTGGCGGTGTCGGGTGTAAGTGCCGACGGGGCGCTTGCCAATCTCAGTGAGCTGAACGGCAAGGATTTCGCTCGCATACATCAGGAAGGCGTGGACGCATGGAATGCGCAGCTGGGCAAATTTGAAATCGAGGGAACTGACGAGCAGAAAGAGACTTTCTATACCTCGGTGTATCATGCTTTCCTGCATCCGTTTGTCTTTCAGGACATAGATGGCAGCTATCGCGGTCTGGACAAGAACATACACAAGGCTTCTGGTTTCACGAATCTGACCACACTTTCGTTGTGGGATACCTACCGTGCTCTCCATCCGCTCTTCAACCTGGTACAGCGCGACGTGCAGGCTGATATCGCCAATTCCATGCTGGCACACTACGGTCAGAGTGTCGAGAGCATGCTGCCCATCTGGTCGTTCTATGGCGGCGAAAACTGGTGCATGATCGGCTATCATGCCGTATCGGTGCTTGCCGATATGATTGTGAAGGATGTTCCCGGTTTCGACCGCGAAAGGGCTTTTGAAGCCATGGTGAAAACCGCCGATAATCCGAACTACGACTGCCTGCCGGAGTATGTCTCGATGGGATATGTGCCTTTTGACAAGGAGAAAGAGTCGGTGTCAAAGACTCTCGAATATGCATTTGATGACTACTGCATAGCCATGGCGGCGAAGAAGCTCGGCAAGACAGCCGAATACGAACGCTTCCTAAACCGCTCGCTTTCCTATCGTAATCTGATAGACAAGGCTACCGGCTATATGCGCGGGCGTGATTCAAAGGGCGGCTGGCGCACCCCCTTCTCTCCAGTAGCATACGAAGGTCCGGGCTCGGTGAACGGATGGGGCGACATTACCGAGGGATTTACCGTGCAGTACACATGGTATGTCCCGCATGATATACAAGGACATATAAACGAAATAGGGCGCAAGCGCTATACACAGCGCCTCGACTCGCTCTTCCAGGTAGAGCTCCCCGAGGATATCCCCGGCGCACACGACATCTGGGGGCGTATAGGCGCATACTGGCACGGCAACGAACCATGTCATCAGGTCGCTTATATCTACAACTATCTCGGTCAGCCATGGAAATGCCAGGAACGGGTGCGTGAGGTCGTGGACCGCTTCTACGGTAATAAACCCGACGCACTGAGCGGTAATGACGACTGCGGGCAGATGTCGGCGTGGTATATCTTCAACTGTATGGGATTCTACCCCACGGCGCCGTCATCGAACGTGTACAATATAGGTTCGCCGGCTCTTCCTGCAGTGACAATGCATTTGGGCGGTGGACGGGATGTACGTATGGTGGCAGACGGCTGGACGCCGGAAAATGTCTATGTCAAGGAGTTCTATCTGAACGGTAAGCGGCACGACCGCAATTATATTACTTACGATGACATAAAGGACGGTGCCGAGCTACGCTTCGTGATGAGCAACCGCCCCAACCGTAAGCGCGGCACATCGGCTGCGGCAATACCGCCTTCGTTGAGCCAAACGTCAGGGAAGTGACTCGCGCCTTCATTTTCATACCCAAATTGAGAATTTGTCACTATTCATTATACAATTGTCGTAAAAGTTAGACTGAACCCGGTATCCGAAATTCTAATTTTACGGCACAAATCATTCATTCATTCAAAAACCAATTTTATGATTAAAACCTTTATTTCAGTCATGACAGGTGTGGCTATTGCCTTCTCGGCAAATGCCCAGACCGCTGTCACCGACAATCCGCTTCCCGACTGGGCTTTTGGCGGATTTGTCCGCCCCGAAGGCGTAAATCCTATCATTTCGCCCGATGAAGCTTCTGTATTCTACTGCCCGATGAAAGGCGAGGAAGTGAAATGGGAATGTGCCGACACCTTCAATCCGGCAGCCGTAGTAAAAGACGGCAAAATCTACATCCTCTACCGTGCGGAAGATGATCCCAAAGCAGGAATCGGAGGACGCACATCGCGTATCGGTCTGGCAGAATCGAGCGACGGTATCACAATTGACTGGCGCAGTGCCACACCTGTGTTCTATCCGGACAAGACAGAAATTTCCAAGACGTACGAATGGAAAGGCGGCTGCGAAGACCCTCGTGTGGTAGCTGCCGATATCGATGGCAAAACCGTCTATGTGATGACATATACATCGTGGAATAACTCTATTCCCCGTCTCTCTGTTGCCACAAGCGAGAATCTTACAGAGTGGACCAAATATGGTCCGGCTTTCCTTGATGCCTACGAAGGCAAGTACAAGGACCTGGGCTGCAAGTCCGGCTCTATTGTCACGGAAATCAAAGATGGTCGTCAGGTAGCAGCCAAAGTCAATGGCAAATATCTCATGTACTGGGGTGAGACAGCTGTATATCTGGCTTCCTCCGACGATCTCATCCACTGGACTCCGCTCCAGAACCAGGACGGCAAGCTCCTTGAGCTCATCAAGCCGCGCAAAGGATATTTCGACAGCAATCTTACAGAATGCGGCCCTCCTGCAATCATCACAGAGAACGGCATCCTCCTCTTCTACAACGGCAAGAATGATGGCGGCAGCAGCGGATGCATGGACTATCCGGGCTCTACCTATGCCGCAGGTCAGGTGCTTTTTGATATTAATGAACCGACGAAAGTTATCGGTCGACTCGACAACGCTTTCTTCCGCCCGATGGAGGCTGCTGAGAAAAGCGGTCAGTACAAGGACGGCACAGTATTCATAGAAGGTCTCGTCTACAAGGATGGCAAGTGGTATCTCTACTACGGATGCGCCGACTCCAAGGTAGGTGTGGCTGTATATGATCCCGCTGTCCGTTCAGGATATGGCGACCCCATTGAAATCGAGACAGCTGACTCTCGTGTACTCAACGCTTTCCCCCGCTACGGCAACGGCAAGTCGCGCTGCATTATCAAATCGTACAGCAGCCAGACAGGCGACCATGAGAGTCCTTTCTATCTCAATACCGGCAGCTGGTTGCCCAACAAGAAATGGTGCGACAACCAGAACCAGAATCCTTGGGTGATATTCGAATTTTTCGACTACTATAAATTCGATGGTTTCGGTTTCGACGACGCTTGCACACATGAGGCCAGCATGAACACACCGGAGTACTGGCTCTATGTCAGCGACGACGGCGAGAACTGGGGTGAGCCCGTTCTCCACATGTCAGGCGTCGGCGACCAGAATGTCAAAGAAGAGACATTCGCCCCTGTCGAAGGCCGTTTTGTAAAGGCTGTCTTCACCAAGGCTGACAATGCCGTGCGTATCTATGGCTGCCGCATATACGGAGAATACAGCCGCCCTTTCGTCCGTGAGGGCAACGACGTGGTGAGTATCGGTAAAACTGTAATGAAATCCTACGATTGCGTCAACGAGCGTGAGACCGCCCTAAATCTTATCAACGGAGTTTACGAAAAAAGCGGCAGCAAATGGTGCTTCTATGCTGCCGACATCAATAATGACCCTATTAAATTTGTCGTCATCGACCTCGAAGACCTGTATTCCGTAAATAAGTTCACCATCTACGACTGTAAACTGCACGAGAACAACAATAACCTCGATCACTACAAAATCAGCATCGCTACCGAACGTCCGGACGTAAAGCTGGTAACTCCTTCCGGCGACTCGAATACATGCTGGACAGAAGTGGTGAACGCCATGGATGTCAATCAGGATGAAAAGACACATGAGCATGTGCTTGACACTCCTGTAAATGCGCGGTATGTGAAATTAGAAGTGCCGCGTGTCAATGTTGACGGCGACCGCGGACATGACCTCAACCACGAGACATCACGAGTTTTCGCTTTTGATGTTCACGGTAAGGCCATACAGACCGGAATCGGTTCAATCATCGTTCCTACAGTCAACGCCCAGACCGAATACTTCGACCTCCAGGGACGCAAGGTACGCAATCCGCAGTCGGGTCTGTATATACGCCGCCAAGGCGACAAAGTATCGAAAGTGTTGGTACGATAATTATATATACTAATCTTACACATATTGTCATGAGGATCCCGTTAAGAACTGTTCTTCCCGTCCTGATGCTGGCAGCCGCTCTGGCGGCAGCAGCTCAGGCGAAAGAACCGGTAGACTATGTCAACCCGTATATCGGTAATATCAGTCATCTGCTCGTACCGACATTCCCTACGGTGCAGTTGCCCAACAGTATGCTTCGCGTCTATCCTGAGCGCGGCGACTATACTTCGGAGTATGTGCGTGGGCTGCCGGTGATAGTTACCAACCATCGTGAGCGGTCGGCGTTCAACCTGACGCCGAGCCAGCGGTCTGTGCCGGCGTCTGTAATAGAGTATAACTACGATAACGAGCATATTACGCCCTACAGCTACTCAACCGACCTCGACGACAATACGATGCATGCCGATTATTCGCCGGCGCATCAGGCAGGTGTGTACGCTATAAGTTTCAGCCCGGGAAAGCCTGTGTATATTTCTTTGACAAGCCGGAATGGTCGTATGACGGTAGACGGTGCGGCTGCGTCCGGCTATCAGGACCTCGACGGACGCACACGTGTATATGTCTATGCCGAATGCGACGCTGCACCTGTGAATGCCGGTATCCTCCGCGACGGAATAATTGACTCGGAGCAGACAACGGCTGAGGGACGCAACGTATGTGCCGTATGGCAGTTCAAGGATGGCACCCCCGGCGTAGGGGTGCGCTACGGAATATCTTTCATAAGCGAGGAACAGGCAAAGAAGAATCTTCGCCGCGAAATCAAGGATTACGATGTCGCCGCGCAGGCACGGCGTGGTCGCCACGAATGGAACCGTGTACTCGGTCGTATTGCAGTGGAGGGCGGTGATGATGCCCGGCGTGAGGTGTTCTACACTTCCTATTACCGTACATTCGAACGCCCTGTATGTATGAGTGAGGACGGTCGCTACTGGAGCGCCTTCGATGGTGCTGTACACTCCGACAACGGCACGCCTTTCTATACAGACGACTGGATATGGGATACATACCGCGCTGCGCATCCGCTCCGGTTGCTGATAGAACCGGCAAAAGAAGAAGATATCATCGCATCTTACCTTACTATGGCGGAGCAGATGGGAAACATGTGGATGCCCACGTTCCCGGAAGTGACAGGCGACAGCCGGCGCATGAACTCGAATCATGCAGTCGCCACTGTGGCAGATGCCGTAGCGAAGGGTCTGGAAGTGGATATCCCCAAGGCATACGAGGCATGCCGTCGCGGCATCGAGGAAAAGACGCTGGCGCCGTGGTCGGGCAAGCCTGCCGGATGGATCGATGAATTCTGGAACGAGCACGGGTATATTCCTGCACTTGCCGACGGCGAACAGGAGACTGATCCTAACGTGAACGGATTCGAGAAGCGTCAGCCTGTGGCAGTCACCCTCGGTACAGCCTATGACGAATATTGCCTGTCGCTCCTCGCCGATGCCCTTGGCAAGACCGAAGAAGCGGTAAAGTATCGTCAGAAGGCGCTCAACTACCGCAACCTCTACAATCCGTCGACTGCATTCTTCCATCCGAAGGATAAGGACGGACGGTTTATCGAGCCGTTCGACTATTCCTTCCCTGGCGGCATGGGAGCGCGCGAATACTATGGGGAAAACAACGGCTGGGTTTACCGCTGGGATGTGCCTCACAATGTCGCCGACCTGGTGAAGCTGATGGGTGGTCGCCAGCAATTCGTGGCAAATCTCGACCGTACATTCGCCGAGCCTCTCGGTCGCAGCAAATACGATTTTTACTCGAAGCTCCCCGATCATACAGGCAATGTGGGGCAGTTCTCCATGGCAAATGAGCCGTCGCTGCATGTGCCCTACCTCTACAACTATGCCGGAGCGCCGTGGAAAACCCAGAAAAGAATCCGTCAGATGCTCGACACGTGGTTCCGTGCCGACCTTATGGGTGTGCCGGGCGATGAAGACGGAGGCGGCATGACGTCGTTTGTGGTTTTCTCGTCGATAGGTCTCTATCCCGTCACCCCGGGTATTCCGGTGTACAATATCGGTTCACCGCTGTTTACCCGCACATCGTTGTCTCTTCCCAACGGAAAGACTTTCGAGATAGTGGCTGACGGATGTTCGCGCGACAATAAGTATATACAGCGTGCAGAACTCAACGGACACCCCTGGGATAAGCCGTGGATCAGCCATGCCGACCTGATGAAAGGCGGACGGCTGGTGTTGGTGATGGGGCCGAAGCCCAACAAAGAGTGGGGCGCCGCTGTCGGCAGTGAGCCGCCGTCCATGTGACGGCAGATACCGCTTGTCGGGTTTTCAATATCATTATATCAGAGAGTCAGCCATCCGGCACGGGTGGCTGACTCTCTTTTGGGGGTATGACGGGCATGTCATACATCTGTGGTGAAAGTCCACAAGGTGCGTAGTTGCCGACGAACCCCGTAGCGACTTGCAAGTTTCGAGTGGTGACGCTCGGGAGAGAAGAAGCAATAGCGAATTCGTGGCCTGACGAACAGAAACCTAATACCAAGGCGTATCAAGCGGACAAGCTGGCCCAAGACAGTGAAGTTCCCAAAGGCAACCGTAACCTTGATGCGTAAATTAGGCGGGTAAACGAGGAAAGATATATGGCTTATCCCGCGAGGCCTCGGCAGTCCGCAAGGATAGTAACAACGAATGCCGAGGAGTCAGCAGAGGCCGAAGTAGCCGACCGCGAGACGGTCAAGGCGAAGGGCCGAATCGCGCATTGTCTGAGAGGTAGAATCGTGTAGAAAGCGGGATTGGTAGTCAGATGTCCGAAGAGGAGCTCACCTTTCAAGAAGATAGGGCGTATCCCGACAATAGAGAGGAAGTGACGATAGCCTTTATGCGAAGCCAATGACAGAGGACAAACTAAGCGCCAAACAGCCGTATGCCGAACGGCACGTACGGTGGTGTGAGAGGAAAGGAAACGAAAGTAGGTCAGGAAACGAAAGTTTTCTGACCTACTCGATTATGGATGATGCTCAGATAGTGTTCAGCAGGTCGGTCTTACCGTCGTTGACGAGCTTGAGGATGAGTTCGCCGAAGAGAGTGTTCTGCCATGCGAACCAGGGACGTGTGAAGTTATTGGCGTCCTTTACGTCGAACGATTCGTGGATAAAGCCCGTTCCGGCGTCTGTGGCAAGGAGCATGCGTATGCAGTCGCGGATTTCGTTGTCGTCTTGCGATGTGAAAGCTTTCATCATGATGCTCATGGGCCATGCCATGTCGTAGCCTATGTGAGGTCCGCCTATGCCTTCACCTGCCGGTCCGCTGAAGAAGTATGGGTTGTCCTTGCTCCATACAAATCTGCGCGTGTTCTGGTAGACGGGATCGTTGACGTCGACGTCGCCGAGATAAGCCATGGCAAGGAGGCTCGGCACGTTTGCATCATCCATCAGGTGATAGTTGCCGAAACCGTCAACCTCAAAAGCATATATCTTACCATATACGGGATGATTGTAGACCGCATGTTTGCGCAGTGCCGATTCCACTTCGTCGGCGAGGACCGTGCATCGTGCGGCAAGATCGGGCTGACTGTTTACTTCGGTGAGAATTTCAGCAGCTTTGCGGAGGCTCGACACTGCCATGAAGTTCGACGGCACGAGGTATTGGAATGTTGTTGCGTCGTCGGACGGGCGGAAGCACGATACAATCAGTCCGCATCCGCTCACGGGGGCGCCCAGTCCGTTGTTGTTCAGGGTGTCCAGCTGACGCTCAGTCTTGCGTTGGAAACGGTACGGACCAACATTGTCCTTTCGCTGCTGTTCCGTGAATGTCCTGAGCACATTGATGATAGCTGCGAGCCATTCCTGTCCGAACACGCTTGTGTCGCCAGTTTCTTTCCAATACTCATAAGCGAGCCGGATTGGGTAGCAGAGCGAGTCAATTTCGTACTTGCGCTCATGTACCTCGGGCTTCATGTCGGTAAGGTCGCTCATCCAGTCGCCGCCGGTAGGGCCGTCGTTGAAGGCATTGGCGTACGGGTCGAAATTGATACACTTGAACTGGCGGTTGATGACCCCCGCAATCATCTTCTTCAGCTCAGGGTCGTCGTTTGCCAGCTGAACGTATGGCCACACCTGTGCGCCGGAGTCGCGCAGCCACATGGCGTGGATGTCGCCGGTGTACACAAAGGTGTCGGGCTCGCCGTTTTCGTCAAGACGGAAATGCACGGTAGTGTCGATCGTGTTCGGAAAACAGTTCTCGAACATCCATGCGAGTTTCGGATTTTTAAGCAGTTTCTTGATACGCTTTATTTCGGATTCGACGGCTTTGGATTTGAAGAGACGTTCCTTTTCGGGCGGGCGGTTGGTGTTGTTGTAGCGCTGTGTATGCGCAACTACAGCAGTATTGTCTGCCGCACAAATGTTAACAGCACCGGCATTGAAAGCGGTGCCGAACGCACAAATGCCGGCAGCATCGGCATTGAAAGCGGTGCCGAACGCACAAATGCCGGCAGCTATGAAAATGATAGGTTTATGATACATGTTTTGTAAAGTGAGTTATTAGGAATTTGTTTTAGTGTATGGCAAAATTACACATGTGCATTCACTTCTGCGGTACGGATATTTGTCAAAAGATTATCTGCGTAAATCATTTTAATTTTTCAGGCATTCCTCCCGAAGTATCCATTATCATTTTGCGACAAGAAAGTAATGTTCCGCGACACACTTTGTTATAAACATTTTCATTTTCTGAAACATATACCGATGTATATGGGTGTATGCATCATCCATCATCTCGCTGGAGTGGTTTTCAACCGATGACGGAGAGAGCCAAATGAGGTACAAAAACGAGGAAAAAATAACTTGAAAACGACCACAAACGATTAAAACGCCGGCTGACAGACAAAAAGAAAGGCACTCATTTTGAGCGCCTTTCTGATATTTGGTGATATATTCTAATCGGTTTTAATACTTACCTCATTTCCCGATGCAGAAGCGGGAGAAGATGTTGCCGAGGATGTCGTGGGTGGTGATTTCGCCGGTGATTTCGCCCAGGTAGTGCATGGCTTCGCGTATGTCTTGGCTGACGAAGTCGCCGCTTAGGCCGTCGGTGAGTCCTTGTATGGCGCGCTGTAGGGCTTGTTGGGCTCGTGTGAGTGCTTGGTAGTGGCGTGCGTTGGTCACTATCACTTGGCTTTCGTCGGCTTCGGGCAGTGCGGCTGCTTCGATGAGCATGTTTTGCAGTTGGGTGAGTGCGGTTTGCTGTTTTGCCGAGATGAAGATGTGTTGTGCGTCGGGTGGCAGCAGTTGTGTGAGGGCGTCGGTGATGGCTTGCCGTTGGTCGTTGTTCAGGCAGTCGTCTTTGTTTACCACGGCTATGAGTTGCTTGCCTGCGGTGTGGGGCAGTATCTCGGTGCTGAGTTGCGCAAGGTGTTGAGGCGGGTTTGTGCCGTCGATTAGCCAGAGCACGAGTTGTGCTTCGCCAATTTTCTTGAATGTGCGTTCAATGCCCATTGCTTCGATGGTGTCGGCGGTGTGACGTATGCCGGCGGTGTCGATGAATCGGAATAGTGTTCCGCCGAGGGTTATTGTGTCCTCGATTACGTCGCGTGTGGTGCCGTGTATGTTGCTCACCAGTGCGCGGTCGTCGTGCAGCAGATAGTTGAGCAGGGTTGATTTTCCTGCGTTTGTTTCGCCGGCGATGGCTACTGGCAGCCCGTTTTTAATCACGTTTCCGGTTGCGAATGATTGCGCGAGGCGTGTGATTATGTCAAGGATTTGATTGGCGAGGTTTAGCAGTTGAGTGCGGTCGGCAAATTCCACTTCTTCTTCGCTGAAGTCGAGTTCGAGTTCGATGAGCGAGACGAAGTCGAGCAGTTGTGCGCGCAGGTCGGCGAGTTGGTGTGAGAATGCTCCGCGCATTTGGTTGATGGCAATGCGGTGTGCGGCGCGCGACGATGCGGCAATCACGTCGGCTATTGCTTCGGCTTGTGAGAGGTCGATGCGGTGGTTGGCGAAAGCGCGTCGGGTGAATTCGCCGGCTGAGGCGGCTTGGCATCCGGCTTCGATGAGGCGATTGACAATTTGCTGCTGTATCCACACCGAGCCGTGGCACGATATTTCGATTACGTCTTCGCCGGTGAATGTGTTTGGTGCGCGGAATATGGTGAGCACCACTTGGTCGAGCATTTGCCCGTCGGCGAAGAGTATGTTGCCCAGGTGGGCGGTGTGTGATGCCATGTCGGCTATTGGGGCGCCTTTCCAGCATTGGCTTGTGTAGGAGATGGCTTGTGGTCCGCTGATGCGAATCACAGCTATGCCTCCGGTGCCGTGTGGGGTGGATATGGCGCAGATTGTGCTTTCGTTGTTGTACATGTTGGTGGCGTTGGTTTTTTCCTTATTTAGTGTTTTGTTCCCATTGTGCGAAGTCGCATTGCAGTTCGATGTCGTTCTCTTGGTCGTCGGGCAGCGCGGCGAAAAAGTTCAGTCCGGTGAGTTGTTCCACTTGGCGCACGGTCACGGCATATTTGTGCATCTTGCTGTTGCTTTGTGCGCTGTTAGGATAGATGAATGCAATGGCGCGGGCGTGGCGTGGGGCGTAAATCACCTTGAAGAATGCTTCGGGCACTGGCACCATCACCTCTTTGCCTATCGAGCCGAGCGTGGCGCCCATTATTGGTCCGGTGGCAACGATGAGCGAGCTGTCGCGTTTTGCCCACGAGCGTACTTTCTTTTCGAGGCGCGACCATCCGTTGGAGTTGAGCCCCGGGTTTTGCGGGCAGATGTTAGTCATGAAGAATGATTGCTGCATGGCTTCGGCGTCCCATTTCATGTCGGCGGCAGGAGTCATGTGTCCGCGGTCGTAGCCCGAGTTGCTGTAGTCCCAGGCGTGGGCGCATCCTTCCACGTTTTCGTCGTGTATGAAGTTGTTGGCGCGCGGTTGGTTGCCTTCGGTTTCGTCGGCGGTGAGCTCGTAGACTGTGGCATTTGGCAGATGCTTCTTGGGGTTGAAGTATACGGTGTAGGCTTTATATTTCACCAATGTGTTTGCTATTGAGTCGTTCACCGCTATTTGTTGCAGTTGTTCGGTGGTGTCGGCAGGCAGTTCGGGAGCACCCATCTGCTCCTGGGCAAAATGTTTGCCAATGACAATTGTCACAAGGGCTATCACGGCGAGCCAGCACACCAGCGTGAACCGGCGCTTTGCTTCGGTGGCATGCTTGATGAGTTGCTTCGACGATTTATTGTTGCGGTTGGATTTGCGTGTTGCCATTGTTGTTGTAATAAAAAATATGTAGTGAATAGTTTTTGCAAAATTACAAAATTGCTCTGGCAATGGCAAATGCCGTGGCAATGGCTGCGGCATGAAATATTCGCCCCTGTGTGGTGGGGCAATGCTGCTTGGTGGTGGCGCGCTGCTGGCAGATGCCGAAAATGCAGAAATTGCAGGTTATAACCGTGAAATTTTGCACAAATTGTTTGTTTTGCCGGTTATAGTTTGTTATTTTTGTTAAAATTAGTGCCTAATAGAATATACCCTCAAATCCGCAACTACGCGCCTAATATGATACAGAAGCGAAAAGAATCTGCATCGTTAGTAAAAAGGGGGCACAGTGCATCGAATGTCACCATAAAG
>SFIS01000148.1 GCA_004555245.1 Bacteroidales bacterium | reverse complement strand
TATTCTCAACATGAATCATGGAATGACTTTAAACCTTTAATTCTTTAATCTCGTTTCTCAGAAGCGAACAGCACCTCACCGTACATTCCCATCTTCACAAATCCGTCGCCCTTTATCGCCACCTTGACGGCATATACCAGGTCGGCGCGCTCGTCGTCAGTAAGTATGGTCTTAGGCGTAAACTCCGAACGACTTGAAATCCATGTCACCCGTCCTTCGTACTCCTTCTTCTCGCCGTTGCCATAGTCGGCAAATACGGTGGCTTTCTGACCTGTCTTTATGTTCTTCAACTGTGCAGAGGTGACATAGGCACGGATGAACATATTCTCCGTGTCGGCCATCCTGAAGAGCGGTTTACCGGCAGACACAAACTCGCCGCGCTCAACATACTTCTCTATCACCGTGCCCTTTGCCGGAACAAGTATGTGGCATTTGCGCAACTGGTCGCGCAACTGGTCTGCCTGAACATCAGTGGCTACCATCTGCTTGTCGAGGGCATTGGTGGTCACCCTGAGCGACGACAACTGTGCGTCAAGCTGCCGCTGCAACACGTCCACCTGGCTATTGGCATCGTCAAGCATCTTTGCCGGTGCGGCCCCGTCAGCCACCAGTTCCTTGTATCTCTGCTGGTCTTGCTTTGCCTTTGCCAGTTGCCGGCGAGTTACGGCTATCTGCTTCTCCTGCTCAGGTTTCTGACTCTGATATACGTTTTTCATTGCTTCTGTCTGTTGTATCTTCAGCCACAACTGTGTGGTGTCGATGAGTCCTACCTCCTTGTTCCGTCCCACGATGTCACCCTCCTCGACATTGAACATCAACAAGGCTCCCGTCTGCTCGGCATAGACAGTAGTCTCAGTGGCTTCAAATACTCCCGTTGCGTCATATTCGCGCTCTTTGTTCCCGCAGGCATTAAGCACAAGTGTTACACTTGCCATCGCTATAATTTTTTTCATATCTCCGATATTTCTTATTTTTATTCTCCTATTGTAATCTTTAGATCGTAAATCTCCTTCAGCATCTCAATCTCGTGGATGCATTGTTCCACTCGTGCCTTGTTTTCGCTGTTAATCTCTCTTACAAGGTCGTTCACATCGATAATACCGTGGGCAAGTTTGGATTCCGCCGCCTTGCGTATCGACGAGCGTAGGGAAATGATTTCCTCGTCGTCGGTCATCATTTGGCGATAGCGCGAGATATTCTCGTTCTGTTCTATTTGTTCCAAATTGTTGTCGAAGAGAAAACGTTCGCGGTTCACCTCGGTGGTCTCACGCTGCACTTGAAGTTTCGCCTTGTCGTTTTTGCGGGTATATAGAGCACCTATGTTCCATGTCAGTCTTGCCCCGATCATCCCGTTCCACGAGAACTTGCGGCTCATCATGTCCTCAAACATATTATAACCGGGATAGCCATAATAACCTTGGGCAAACACCCCAAGCCGTGGCATCATGGCGGCATCCAAAGCCCTTTCCTGGGCATCAGTCAGTCTCAATTGGGCATCGAGAGCCTTCAGTTCCGGGCGAAGGTTAATAGAGGGGTTCATGTTTTCCGGCATTTCCGGCTTAACCAAACCATTCACTTCAATGCCACAGAATATGGATAGCATCCTCGCAATTTAAGCATGGCAGCCAGTTTCTTCTCGTTGCCTTCCAGCACCGTCTGCAGGTCGGCATTCAACCGTATCTGTTCGTCCACGAGCAACAGCGAGAAATACATCTCGTTCACCCTCCTGCGCACATTGTACATCGTCACCTCGTTCTGTCGCGACTGCAGTTCGCCTTGTCGGCGGGCTATCTCCTTTTGGCTCTTGATGTTTACAGCGTCATACACAGTCTGCTGCACATCGATGCCTACACGATACTGGTCCTTTTTCAGTCCATCCATAGTGATGCCCGTCTGCTGAAATACCGTCCAGTCACTTGTGGCAACCATCCCTTTTGGATGTTTGCCACGTTGAGGCTGGTGGTTTTCTCAATCAGTCCATACTGTCTGATGAGCGGATAATTCTGTTCTGCCGCTCGCTGACATTCTTCAAGAGTCTGCGCCTGCGCCATTGCTGGCAGCATCATCAGAATCCATATTTTTTTTCTCATAAGTAGGTGTGCAAAATTATTTTTATAATGATTGTATTGATTAGTGATGCATAACCAGTATGTGACATAAAGGAGTGTAGTGGCTCCTACTCGACTGTTGTCACTTGCTGATAATGTGCAGTAGGCGGTGCAAGGATTATATAAATAATTTTGCACACCTACTTATTCACTATGCTTTTATTTCTAAGTAGGTCTGCGGGGTTTCCCCCGCTTTCCCCTTCAAGAACCGTGCATGCGACTTTCACCGCACACGGCTCGTGTAATTCTTTTAATTATCTCTCGTTCTAAATAATCGGCTCTGTGTGCTGTCATGCACTGCATTTGAGCGGGCGTGTACGGCTTTTTGTTTCTTGCCGTTGCCCTTTAG
>SFIS01000011.1 GCA_004555245.1 Bacteroidales bacterium | reverse complement strand
TCGTGCCGAAGATGCGCTTGAAACCGAAATCGGTCAGCAGGCTGATGTATCTGTCTTCTACTTCTCGCATGGCGTTGGCTTTTTTGATTGTTGTGCAAAAGTAAGAACTTTTTCCGAGAATCCCAAATCATTTCCCGTTTTTTTTCAGTTGCTCAGCCGTTTACACGTTTTGTCCGCCGCCGTTGTCAGGTGATTTTCCTGAGATGTTTTCCGCCGCAACAGAACCGGAGGTTTCGGTTATGCTCTGCACAGGACACGGCACGAGGGCTTGCCACCACAAAGTGACAAGCCCTCGTGCTTTATGTCATGACGCATATTCTCCCGGCGTCATTCCTCGATGGTGAACGAGATGGTGAGACCTCCGCCGGGCGTTAGTTCGGCATGCACCGTGCCGCCGTGTGCGATGACAGAGTTCTTGACGATGGCGAGGCCGAGGCCTGTGCCGCCGAGTTTGCGGGAGCGGCCTTTATCTACGCGATAGAAACGTTCGAAGATACGCTCGAGATGCTGCGGCTCGATGCCGCAGCCGTTGTCAGAGACAGAGAAGGCGTAGCAGCCGCGGCAGATGTCCTTGCCGTTAGAGCTGTGCGGGGCGATGTATCTGCCTGTGACACTGATGTGCGTGGCACCCTGGGCATAGGCGATGCTGTTGTCGATGATGTTGCGGAAGATGCCATAGATAAGGCTGCTGTCGCCCGCCACGACAGGATGCTCGGGAAGGTGGATGTCGGCTGTTATGCCACGCTCGCCGAGCTGCAGCGCGGTGTCTGCCAGCACACTCTTCACGACGGCGGCGATATCGACATACTGGCGCGTGTCGCCCTTGCCGCGCTGCGGCAGGCATTCGCCCAGCTCGTCGAGTTTCGTCAGTGCCGACATGTCGAGCAGCAGGCGGTTCATGCGCTCGCTCTGGGCATAGCAGCGTTCAAGAAACTGGCGGCGTTTCTCTTCCGGCATCTCGGGATGGTCGATGATGCTCTCAAGATAGCCGTGTATGCTGGCGGCGGGTGTCTTCAGCTCATGGGCGGCGTTCTGCGTGAGCTGGCGCTTGATGAGTGTCTTCTCCTCTTCGCTGTGCCGCAGCTTCCAGTAGAGCGTGATGATGTTGTGCGAGATGTCGCCCAGCTCGTCGTCGGGCAGACGCTGCTCTATCTCATGGTCGATCTCCTTGCCCTCTTCTGCCTTCCGCGCAAACTCTTTCAGTATGCCGATGTGGCGGCTGATGCGTGATGTGCTGCGATAGAGCACGATGCCGAGAAGCAGGGCGATGGCTATGATGGGGAGGATGTAGGTGTAATCCACGGCGAGCGAGCGGGTGAGCTCTGCCGAGTAGGGTACGGCGGTGCGTATGACGACTGACCCGTAGGGCGCGATGCTGTCGATGCGCGTGGCGGAATAGAAATATGTGTCGTGCGTTGACTGCGAGAGGCGTTTGATGTCGAAGCCGTTGCCGCCGTGCAGGGCGGCGCTGACCTCGCGGCGCTGGCGGTGGTTGCCCATGAGGCGCACGTCGCGCTCGCGGCTGTCGAGGAGCACTCTGCCGAGAGTGTCGATGACGGTGACGCGTAGCCCGTGGATATGCGCCTGACCGACATAACGGCGGAACGAGGCATCGTCGAGAAGGCGGGAGCCGAGCGTCTGGGCCATCTCGTAGTTGTACATCTGAAGGCGGGAGTGTATGACATCGATCTTGTACTCTTTCTCGCGGCGATACTGATACACCATGAAACAGAAGACGAAGAGCAGGAAGACAATCCCCACGCTGAAGAAGAGACTGTGCTGGAAGGATTTACTTCTTAAACGTGTAGCCATATCCGAAGCGTGTCTTTATGCATTGTCCATATTCGCCGATTTTCTTTCTCAGGCGCGTGATGTTCACATCGACGGTGCGGTCGAGCACGTAGGTGTCCTTAGGCCAGCAGCGGTGCAGCAGCTCTTCGCGGCTGAACACCTTTCCGGCATGGGCTACGAGCAGTAGCAGCAGTTCGAACTCTATCTTCGTGAGCTGCACCGCCGTGCCGTCAACGGTGACGCTCTTCGACGTGCGGTCGATGACAAGGCGGTCGCACACCACGGTGTCGCCGTTGTCGGGGCGGTTCTCGATGCGGCGGCGCTGTTCTCCCGCCGTGCGCCTCAGCACAGCCTTCACCCTCGCCTTCACCTCTTTCATACTGAGAGGTTTGGCGATATAGTCGTCGGCTCCGATGTTCAGCCCGCGCACGGTGTTGTCCTCGCTGTCGAGGGCGGTGATGAAAATGATGGGGATGGAGGCGGTGGAGGCGTCGTCCTTCAGCCGGCGCGCCATCTGGAAGCCGGACATCTCGCCCATCATCACATCGAGCAGGATGAGCGCATAATCAGAAAGAGGCAGACACAATGCCTCTTCTGCAGAGTTCACTGTGTCCACCTCATACCCTTCGTTCTCGAGATTGAACTGCAGGATGTCGCAAAGGTCCTGCTCGTCGTCAACTACCAATATCTTCATGCTGTATTCTGTGAAATGACATTTACTGCGCAAAGTTACACTATTTTTCCGAGACGGCGGCAGCAAAGATATTACAATATGATGAATTTTTCCGGCCCCTCATTTTCCCTTGCCCTCAAGCCAGCCGTGTATGGTGAGTTCCTTGTCGGCAGGCGGTGTCTTGAAACAGAGCGAGGCGAGATAGCCCACGACGAGGACGATGATGTGGCTATATACGCCGAGCATATACTTCGAGTGCGTGAAGTTCCACTCGCCGAGGTCGAGCAGAGCCTGCTTCGTGCCGTCAGGCATCTTCTGAGGCGATGTGAGCATGGCGTAGGCGGTGAAGAGGATGCAGGCGAGCAGACCGATGTAAAGTCCCTGACGGTTGGCGCGACGTGAGCACAGACCGAGGAGGAAGATGCCGACTATGCCGGCGGAGAAGATGGCGTAGAAGGCGAAGATTGTCTCGAGCACTGCGCCGCCGTTGCTCTCGATATACAGCAACGCTATGCCGACGGCGCCGAGACCGGCGAGGACGACGACGAGACGCCCTACGTTGAGCTTCACGCGGTCAGAGACATTGGGCCTGAAGCGCACAAGATAGTCTTCGACGGTGATGGCAGAGAGGCAGTTGAGGTCGGAATCGAGCGACGAGATGGCGGCGGCGGCGATGGCGGCGATGATGATGCCGCGCACGCCGACAGGCAGCTGGGTGGAGATGAAATGCGGGAAGACGGCATCGGGTTTCATGCCCTCGATGGCTGCGTCGGGCGAGAGCTGGTAGTAGGCAAAGAGGAGCGACCCGACAAGCATGAACATCGTCCATACCGGGACAGAGAGGAAGACGCCGATGAAGGCGGCACGCTTGGCGCTGCGGTCGTCCTTGGCAGTGAGATAGCGCTGCACGATGGTCTGGTCAGTGCCGTATTTCTGCAGGGCGTAGAAGATGCCGTTGAACACCATCACCCAGAATGTCGTCTCGACAAAGTCCCACTCGAACGGGCCGACACCGATTTTACTCACCTCATACGGCCCTACGTTCGTCGTGGCGTGCCATGCCGTAGAGAGGATGTCAGAGGCGGTGTAGGGCGTGCCGATGGCGAAGAGCAGCATGAAGACACACAGCAGTCCTCCGCCGATGAGCAGTCCGCCCTGTATCACATCCATCCAGATGATGGCCTCCATGCCTCCGAGGAAAGTGAGGAGGATGATTGTGACGCCGAGCACAGCGACAACCCAGTAGATGTTGACATCCATGAAGGCGGCGAGAGCCATGGAGACGAGGAAGAAGACGGAGCCCATCTTGGTGAAGTGGGTGAGGATGAAGGCGATGCTCGAATAGAAACGCGCGAGGGGACCGAAGCGGCGCTCGAAATATTCGTAGGTGGAGAGGCGTATCACCTTCCTGAACAGCGGCACGATGACGCCTATCAAGGCGAGAAGCACGACAGGCACCATCAGTCCCTGGACAAGCAGAATCCAGTTGCCGCCGTATGCCGCACCGGGATAGGCGAGGAATGTCACAGAGCTGATGAGCGTGGCGAAGATAGACATGCCGACTGCCCATACCGGCACTTTACCCGAGCCGGTGAAATATGTCGAGGTGTCTTTCTGCCGGTGTGCGAAATATACGCCCATGCCGATGGCAAGGAGGATGGAGGCGACGACTATCATATAGTCGATGAAGTGTATGCCGGCAGCTGACGTGAGGATGGCGGCAGGGAGGATGGTAAGGTTGTCTGTCATGGATGTTGTGTTTTTGCGTTTTCAGAAGGGTTAACGTCCGCCGCTCTTGTCGGCGTATAGAAACAGATACAGGGGCTGAAGCCGTGGTGCGGCTTCAGCCCCTGTGTGTTATGGAAGAGTGATGGCCTGTGCCTGTGCCGCTATCGCCGCCTCTTCTTCGGCGGAGAGGCGGGTGAGAGGCATCAGCATATCCGGCGTGCAGAGACCGCGCGTCTGCATCATCACCTTCAGTGCTGTGAGCGACTGGCCGAGCGTACGGCCTGCCTGATACAGTTTCGCTATCTCGTTTGTCTCGTCCTGCAGGCGGTAGGCTGTCTCCATATCGCCGGAGACGGCTGCATCGTAAAGCTGGCGGAACATTCCGGGCACGAAGTTGGCTGTTGAAGGCACGATGCCGTTGCCGCCTAGTTCAAGCGACTTTGCCGACTGCGCCGCCCAGCCGCAGAAATAAGCGAAATCGTCGCGCTCATCAGCGATGGCGATACATTTCTCCATGCGCTCAAGGTCGCGCTCAGAATCTTTCAGACCCACGATGTTAGGATGTGCCGCAAGGCGTTCGATGACATCGATGGGGATGGACATGTGTGTCGTGGCGGCGATGTTGTAGAGCATCAGAGGACCCTTGATTGAATCGGCGAGGCGACGGTAGTAGTTCTCCATCTGCTCGGGCGTGAGCGAGTAGTAGCTCGGTAGCGTGGCGACGATGACGTCAGCACCGCTGGCACTGTAGTAGCCCGCCTGTTTCAGCTGTTCGATGAAGCAGTTGCCGGTCAGTCCGGCATAGATGGTGATCTGTCCTTCGGCAGCCTTCACCGCCGTCTCTATCAGCTCCTGCCCGTCGATGGTTGAGACGGAGTTACCCTCGCCCGTTGTGCCCATGAGGAGGGGCGACACCCCTGCCTGTACAAAGCTTCTGATGATGCGTTCTACTGCCGGCTTGTCGAGGAAACCGTTTGGTGTCACGGGTGTCACCATCGGCACCACGACACCGTTGTACTTATTGCTGTTCATAGTTATGATATGTTGTTAGTTTTACTCGTCAACAAAAAGAATGTTTACTTCACCGCAATCTTCAGTTTCTGCCTTATGTCGGCAGAAGAGCTGCCGATGTATAAAGTGAACGTTCCGGGTTCGAGTTTCCAGCCGTTGTCTTTCTCGCTCCAGAACATGAGGTCGTCTCGGCTGACGGACATTGTGGCGGTTGCTGTCTCTCCGGGTTTCACCTTGACTTTAGCGAAGGCTTTCAACTCTTTCTTCGGTCTGAGCACCGTGCATTTGTCGTCGCCGACATACAGCTGCACCACTTCGCTTGCCTCCATCGTGCCGTTGTTCGTGACGGGGACGCTGACCGTCCATTTGCTGTCGCCGTCGAGGGCTACTGACGCCTTACCGTATGTGAAAGTGACGTAGCTCAGCCCGTGTCCGAAGGGGAAGAGTGGCGGCACGCGTTTCGTGTCGTGCCACCGATAGCCCACGAGTATGTCCTCACGGTAGATTTCTCTTACCGAATCGCCGGGATAAGCCATTTTGTCGAAGCTGTGCGGCGCGCAGTCCTGCAGGCGTGCCGGGAAAGAGAAGGGCAGCTTGCCCGATGGTGCGACGTCTCCGCTGAGTATGTCTGCTATGGCAGAGCCGCCTTCAGTGCCCATATACCATGCCTGTACGACAGCCGGCACATCCTTCAGCCACGGCATTGCATAGGCGTTGCCGGTCAGGAAGACGGCGACGAGGGGTTTGCCGGTGGCAATGAGGGCTTCGATGAGCAGGTCCTGCGAGAAGGGGAGGTCCATCGAGACGCGGTCGCCGTTCTCGCAGTCCTGCCGCCAGTTCTTGTTCAGCCCTCCGACAAAGACGATGATGTCTGCCTCGGCGGCAGCGGCGACAGCCTCGGCTCTGAGGCTGTCATATACGTGTTGCGGGATGATGTTCTCGTAGTCGTAGGTAAAGGTGCCGCTGGCATAGCCTTTCGCGTATGCCACATGGTCTTTCCCGAAGCGTCGTTCCATGCCCTGCAGCGGGCTGACGAGATGGCGCGGCTTGAGTTCTGACGAGCCTCCGCCTTCGCAGAGGTTCTTTGTCGCGTTCTCTCCTACAACGAGGATTCGCCGGTGCTTCGTGGTGTCGATGGGCAGCAGTGGTTTGCGTGTGCGGCGGTCGCGTTCGTTCTTCAGCAGCACGATGCCTTCGGCGGCTATCTGCCGGCAGGCGTCATAGTGGCGCTGTGTTGTCATCTCGCCGTACGGCTTGCTGCGGTTCATCGCCGTGCGGAATATCAGGCGCAGGATGCGTGATGCCTGGTCGTTGAGACAGTCTTCCGACACCTCTCCGTCACGCAAGGCTTTGAGATATGGTTTGGCGAGATAGTAGTCGTCGTAGGAGAAGCCCGTCGCCTCGCTTGTCAGTCCGTTGGTGTATGAGCCCATCTCCACGTCAAGTCCTGCCTTCGCTGTCTTCACTGTCGAATGTACCGCTCCCCAGTCGCTGACGACGACGCCGTCCCACTGCCATTCGTCTTTCAGAATCTGCCTCAGCAGGCGTTCGTTCTCGCACACCCACTCTCCGCGGTATTTGTTGTACGAGCCCATGAAAGTCCATGCTCCGCCCTCTGTGGCGGCAGCCTTGAAGGCGGGGAGATATATCTCGCGCAGGGCGCGCTCAGAGACCTCTACGTCTATGTGTCCGCGCCACAGCTCCTGATTGTTCAGCGCATAGTGTTTCACCGATGCTGCCACGCCGTTTGCCTGCAAGCCCTTGATATACGGCACGCACATACGTGCGGCGAGCAGCGGGTCTTCGCCCATGTATTCGAAGTTGCGCCCGTTGAGTGGCGTGCGGTAGATGTTCACGCCTGGGCCGAGCAGCACGTCCTTCTCCCTGTAGCGTGCCTCTGCCCCGACACACTCTCCGTAGAGCCCCGAGAGCTCAGTATTCCATGTGGCGGCAAGGCAGGTGAGGGCGGGGAAGGCGGTACACGAATCGTTTGTCCAGTTGGCATGGCCCCAGTCGTTCCAGTTGATTTCCATCCTCACGCCGTGAGGACCGTCGCTCCAGTGAAGCTCGGGGATGCCGAGGCGGGGACAGCCGGGGCTGGTGAACTTCGACTGTGCATGACACATCGCCACCTTCTCCTCTCGCGTCATGCGACGCAGAGCGTCCTGCACACGCACTTCAAGAGGCTGGGTGTCGTCGAGATAGACTGCCGTCTGGCAGCGGGCTGCCATAGAGACAACCGAAAAAAGCAGTGTAGCCAAGAATTTTGTCATAGTCATGGTTAAAGCAGAAAGGTGTAGTCAGCCGCAAAGTTATACATTTTATTTCAATTGACAAAATATTTCAGCCCTTCATTTCGCCTTTCGCCGCCAGAAGAAAAACAAAAACAGAAAAACCTGCGACAAATTTTGCCTGTATGAAAAACATTGATTACTTTTGCAGAACGTATCATACACACAGAAAACATATCCAATATATATATGTATAACACGGCAACACTCGACAACGGCCTGCGCATCATACAACGCCCGTCAGACGGCGACGTCGTCTATTGCGGCTATGCCATCAAGGCAGGCACGCGCGACGAGATGGCGGGCGAGGAGGGTCTGGCGCACTTCTGCGAGCACGCCTCGTTCAAAGGCACCACACGCAGGAAGGGATGGCAGATCATACAGACACTCGAAGGGCTGGGCGGAGAACTGAACGCATACACGAACAAGGAATCGACGGTCTATTACTGCGCCATACTGCGCGAGCATCTGCCGCGCGCCATCGACCTTCTGACAGACATGGTGTTCCACTCCGTCTTTCCGGAACACGAGCTGGAGAAGGAGAAGGAGGTGATATGCGACGAGATAGAATCATACAACGATTCGCCCGGCGAACTCATCTTCGACGAGTTCGAGAACATCATCTTCGACGGCCATCCCCTCGGCCACAACATCCTCGGGACGAAAGAGAGCGTCAGAGGCTTCACCTCTGCCGACGCCCTGCGTTTCACGCGCCGCCACTACCGCCCCTCTAATGCCATCTTCTTCATCTACGGCAGTCCGTCGCACGTCTCGCCGAAGGGCGACGGCCTGCAGCCCGTCGTCAGCGAATTGTCGAAAGCCTTCAGGCGCTATCCTACTGACATTGTGCCGGACGACACCCCCCGCACACCGGCACCGGGCAAAGCGACGCCGCCCGCCGCCGACACATCGGCATACCATCAGGCGCATGTGCTGACAGGACGCCGCGCCTACGGCATCAGCCACCCGCGCCGCATTGCCCTCTATCTCCTGAACAACATCCTCGGCGGACCGGCGATGTCCTCGAGGCTGAACATGTCGCTGCGCGAGCGCAACGGACTTGTATATACCGTCGAGAGCACATCGACATGCTACGGCGACACCGGGCTGTGGGCGGTTTATTTCGCCTGCGACCCGCATGATGTACAGAAGTGTCTGCGCCTCGTGCGCAAAGAGCTCGACCGCCTCATCGCATCGCCTCTCTCCGACAGGCAGCTGAAGCAGGCAAAGCGACAGTTGAAGGGGCAGATTGCCCTCGCCTGTGATTCGAGAGAGTCGTTCGCGCTGGACTTCGCAAAGTCGTTCCTGCACTACGGATGGGAGAAGGATGTCTCCGCCCTCTGCCGGAACATCGACCTGCTGACAGCGCGGCAGCTGCAGGAGGTGGCTGAAGAGCTGTTCGCGCCGGACACTCTGACAACGCTTGTCTATTCGGCTGACAAAGGCACGGCCCCTACAAGCATCTTGTAGTATTCTACGGCGCAGAGCAGGAAGCATCCCGCGCCGTAATCCTCGAAGTCGGGGATGGAGGTGTAGGTGACGGGCTGTCCGTCCTTAGGCTCCTTTCCCGTGCCCTGGAGGAATCCGATGAAGCCGTCGCCGTGGACAGCATTGGCAGCCATCGCGCGCCATGCCTTGTCGGCTGCCCGGCGATACTGGGGCGAAGCGAGGCGGCCGGTGCGCACGCCCCATGCCATGCCCATCGTGAAAAGGGCGGTGCCTGACGTCTCCGGACCGCCGAAGGTGACGGGCGAATGCAACGAGACATTCCAGAAACCGTCTTCCCGCTGACACGCAAGGAGAGCCTTCATCATCGCACGGTAGTCTTTCTCCAACAGCCGGCTGAAAGCCTTCACCTCTCTCGTCATGCACCCGCGGTGTGCCGCGGCGGCAGCCTCGATGTCGTCAATCGTCTTCACCAGAGCCGCCACCACCCAGCCATTGCCGCGGCTCCAGTAGCAGTCGTTGCCGTCCGCCTCCTTGTACGGCGGCACAAAATCCTTGTCGCGCCACCACAGCCCGTCTTTCGCGTTCCACAAGCCGCCGCCACACACGTCACGCGTCCAGCGATAGCAGTCGCGGGCGTAGAGGATATAGCGCGTGTCGCCCGTCAGGCGGAACATCTTCGAATATATCGGCATCGCCATCTGTATGGCGTCTATCCATGTCCAATAGTCGGCACGTCCCGTCGCCATCTGGTATTCGAGATTGGCACGCACGCTGTCCAACGGCGCCACATGCCCCGCACCGCCGGCTCTCTGCTGGCAATGGCGGTCGATATACGTCTGCTGGCAGCACTGGTTGTCGGCATTTGTAGCCGTAGTGCCGCGACGCGCTGTCCAGTGGTGGAAGTCAGCCCAACGGTCGGTGTAGTCAAGATAACGTTGCTGAGGGTCAATCTCGTAGAGAGCCATCAGACCCTCGTAATATACGGCACGCGTCCACAGAGAGCTCGAACGCTCACGGCGAGCGAAGGTAGGGACGGTAGGGTCGGGCCACAGACGCATCATATAGTCGTTGACAAGACATGCCACAGACTTCACCGACGACGGTGTGACAGCGGCGTTCTCCGCCTCGACAGCAGCGAAAGAATGCAGCGGAAACAACAGCGATAACGCTGAAACAATGATTTCTTTTCTCATCAGATTCAAGGTAGAATAAGGTTAGTAAGATTTCCTGCTGCAAAATTAAGAAAAACAATCCATATCTCAAACCATACAAGCAAGTTTTTTAAGATTATCTGTCAAACTCGTCAACCATTCAATAATGACTAACCGCATCCTACATCTCATCATCCTCTTTCTGGCAACAGTGCCTGCCATGGCGGGCGACAGCATCATAAGCCGCACGATGAACTATTATCCTGACGGCAGGGAGATTGTCTGTCACAACGGCAGCCACCGCTACACACGCGCCCTCTACGGCAGCCACACCGCTTTCCGTCTTGAGACGAGCGACCGCCCCCTGTTCGCCGTCTTCCGCAAGGGTGCGTGCCGCAACCTGCGCCTCGCACTTGTCAGCCCCGACGGCAAGGGCGGACGTGTGACACCGCTCGACAGCACCTGCTTCGACTGCGAGGCACGCTATCTCGGCGGACGCCGCACCTACACCCTGCGCCACGGCTCAGCCGCCATCCACATCTATGCCATGGCATCGTTCGGCAGCGAAGGTGCGGTGTGGCGCTTCCAGACAGAAGGGCTGGCAGAGGGGACACTGCTGCAGGCTACACTGTGCGAGAGCCGCGGCAGCAAGTTCCGCCGCAACGGCGACCTCGGCGTTGACGACCTCACCCTCTTCGACGCCAACCCCGCCGTGCCGCCACTCGCCAGCATACGGTGGGCGGCAGACGGCACGTCATACCTACTGCTCGACAGCGACAACGCTCTCGCAGCGGCACCCGCCGCCGACACGCAAGCGCAGCAAGAGGCACGCAGCCGCTTCGAAAAAGAAGAGAGCCGGAGGCAGAGCATCATGTCGGGAGTCGAGTTCAACACGCCCGACCCCGTTTTCAACGTCCTCGGCTCCGTCCTCATGGCTGCCGCCGACGGACTGTGGGACGGCGACACATGGCAACACGGATGCATAGGATGGCGCACGCCGCTTGCCGGATGGCGCGGATGCTATGTCGGAGATGCCGTCGGATGGACCGACCGCTCCTACCGGCACTTCGCAGCATACGCCAAGAGCCAGGTGTGCGACGTGCCGCCAACGCTGCCACACCCGCAGCAGGACACCACACTGAACATGGCGCGCGCCGTGAAACGCTGGGGGACACCGATGTACAGCAACGGGTACATCTGCCGTTACCCCAACCGCAACAACACGATGCACCACTATGACATGAACATCAACTACATCGACGGGCTGCTCTGGCATCTCTCATACGATGCCGACACCACACAGATGAGAGAGTTCTTCCCCATGCTGCAACGGCACCTCGAATGGGAGAAACGCAACTTCGACCCGGACAACGACCATCTCTACGACGCCTACTGCTGCATCTGGGCAAGCGACGCCCTCTACTACAACAGCGGAGCCGTCACTCACTCGTCGGCCTACAACTACCGCTCCAACCGCCTTGCGGCACGCATCGCCGAACTGCTGCACCTCGACCCCTCACCCTACCGCACCGAGGCAGACGCCATACTGCATGCCATCAACAGCCGGCTGTGGCTGCCCGACCGCGGACACTGGGCTGAGCACCAGGATTTCATGGGCAGGAAACGCCTGCACACACACGCCGCCCTCTGGAGCATATACACACCCATCGACTGCGGAGCGGCGACACCGCTGCAGGCGTATCTCGCCACACGATACGTCGATCGCGACATTCCGCACATACCATTCCGCGTCCGGGGCAAGGGGAGCGACACGCTCGGTGCCGACACACTGCTCTTCACCCTCTCCACCACCGACTGGATGCCATACGCCTGGAGCACAAACAACGTGGCGCACGAAGAGGTGGCAAACATGGCTCTCGCATATTTCCATGCAGGAAGAAGCGACGAGGGCTTCCGGCTGCTGAAAAGCGACATCATTGACGAGATGTTCCTCGGAAAATCGCCCGGCAACTTCGGACAGATCAGCTTCTTCGACAAAGTGGTGAACGAGGCATACCGCGACTTCGGCGACAACATCGGCGTGACAAGCCGCGCCCTCATCAACGGCCTCTTCGGCATACAGCCCGACGCGCTGCACGGACGCTGCATCTTACAGCCCGCCTTTCCCGACACATGGCACGAGGCAAGCATACGCACGCCATACCTCAGCTACACCTTCCGCCGCGACGGAGACAAGGACATCTACACCGTCAGGCAGCGTTTCGCACAGCCGCTCGCCATCACCGTGCGCACCAATGCCGGAGGCGGCGCATACCTCGATGTCACCGGCACGGCAGACAGCCTGCAGACCATCGTCATCGACCGCACCCTGCTGCCACAGCCCATACGCCACACACAACCGGCGGCAGAACGCGACAAGACTGCATCGGCAGACTATCTGAGGAGGATGGGACTGGACGACATCACACCCCATGCAGAAGGCCGCCACGTCTATATCGACCTGCAGGAGGCATACAACGCCAATGTCGATGATGTCTTCAGAAACAGATACCTCTCGCCCCGCTCGCCCTACACCACGCTGCAGATTCCCGTCCAGGGCATAGGGCAGTGGTGTCATCCCGAACAGACGGCGGAGATAGAAGACGACGGGCTGCGCCATGCCGTCACTCCCCTGCCCCGCACGCCGGAGAAGGGATTCTTCGACACACGCCACGGCGTCAGCTTCCTCATCCCCGTCAGCGGACACAACATCTGCTACACCTCGCTCTTCGACAACTATCCCGACGCCACAGACATCACCATCCCGCACCGCTCGCCCTACGGCGGCACGACAAAAGGCGTGTCGGCTGCCTATCTCATGCTTGCCGGCACGACAAACAACATGCAGAGCCGCATCGACAACGCCCTCGTCATCGCCACATACGACAACGGCGAGCGGGACACGCTGCACCTCGAGAACCCCATCAACTGGTGTCCCGTCAACGAGGCGTACAACTACGACAGCCACGCCTTCTGGACGGCGGTGAGACAGCCGCTGCGCTTCCGCCTTGACAACGGTGCCGTAGGCAGGGACATCAACGCCCTCGCACCGCACGCGCCGGACACCGCCACAGCCGCCGGCAGCGGCTCTGACCTCATGCTCGGCACCGAACGTGACATCCGCCACGGTGCCGGCGTAATACTCAAGATGCCGCTCAACCCGAAACGCCGGCTGCGCAGCCTACGCCTCGAAACCCTCTCGAACGACATCGTGGCTGGCATAATGGCTGTCACGCTCGAAAGGCAGGAATAAGAATAAAGAGAATATCCTAATTCTGAAGTTCATGTTTGTAATGGTCGCGCTGAAAGCGCAAAAGCGCATAGCGCGCATAGCCCAGGGTAAAGCGTAGCGACACCCTGGGTTATTTCATGTAGGTGATGGTCGCGCTGAAAGCGCAAAAGCGTGGATAACAGCAGGATATTTTACGCTTTTGCGCTTTGCTTTTTACGACAACAGAGACAACAGGTACAACGGTCTGATTCTGAACTCTGCCTCAACTTTCTTTATGTCTTTACTGATTCGTTTGAAGTCCTTTTTGAATTGAGTGGTTTTACGTATTTCCTTCGTCATCTCATTGATGCGATAAAATTATCCACACTGTCAATATTGACAATGTCGGCATCTTCCCCGCTCTCTGCTTCTTTCATTGCTGAGAGCGTAGTTTCATTTGGTAAAGTCATTGTTGTCATATCTCCAAATATTTACATATCTGATTATTACAATGTCGGGGGGTGCGAACTGTTTTGCGCCACTACGACAATTTCCGTTGGCAAAGATACGGCTTTTTATTTGAAACACATAATTATCCTTGTGCTTTTTGTATGTATGGATTGTAAAAACTGTGTTTCATTCCATAATACAACGCAAGGTCGGTGTCTTTTTTGTTTTTTCAAGATAAAAAGGGGAACGTCAGGACGATGCGTGGGTGTGTTGTCATCTCCTGCGTCTCAGCTTGCTACGGAGCAGCCATAGCGAGAGGGAGAGGAGGAGGGAGAGGAGGGGGAGTGTCAGCAGGAGGGCGCCGACACACTGCTCTTCACCCTCTCCACCACCGACTGTATGCCCTATATGGAATATCATCCGCACCCGCCGTCTGACACTTTCTTGCACGTTCGCAAATACAGGGAAATCATGTTTCCAGATGAAAGAAATGCCGTTTCGGGTGGCGTTCGCAGCCCTTCGGAGTGTCGTTTTGAGTGTTTTGCAGTGCGAAATAGTCAAAGTAGGGCTGCAGAATAGACTTGTTAGTGGCGCAAGATTAACTTCGCGGCGAGGCAAAACAGACTGTTTTGCAGGCAATTTGCATGATTTTTGACGTTTTGCAGATACAACGAAAAACTACAAATTCATGTAACACGCTGCATGTCAATGATATACAAAACAACCGCAAAAACAATAAAAACCGCCGTAAAATCATCGCCCATAAGACGGCATCTGATTTTCGGCGGTTTTTCCGTGTCAAGAAAGTATCATACATGCCATTTTCCGACCAACACCTGATACTTCTTTATCCTGTTTTTAAAATTCCTCTGCAATAAAAATATGTTGTCCCTGACCCTTGTCGTGAAAACCTGTCGCCTATCAAAACCCACTTCTTGTCTCAGATTACGATGCAAAACAAGACAGTTTTTCAGCCAACATCAAGAGAAAATGCAGAAAATGGCTGAGATTACACCCCATAACTCCGCCATTTTACATCATTTTAGCAAAATTTGGCTGAGTTTGATGTGGTATTTCGATAGTTTTCACTATCTTGCAATGGCTTTTATTGTGACGCCGTTCTGCAGCCTGATGATGTTGATGCCTCTCTGCTGACGGCTGTGTCTGACGCCTGAGAGCGAGTAGTTGATTTTTCTGCCTTTGATGTCATAAGATGAATAACTGCTGTAGCTGCTAAATGGTATTCTGGCTTTTGTAGTGCTGTTTTTTGCAACCCTTATGTCATCAACGAAAAGACATGTGCCTTCATTTACCTCTAACCTCAAAGTGAATAAGAAAGTTTGTGGCGCATTCTCAATTTGGAAGGTGCATTCTTCCCATTGGTTTAGTGAAGATACAAAATGTCTTTGTTCATTTGCAAGGTTGTCTGTAACAGAAACGGCATTATCGGCATTATCGGCATTGTTGTATTCTCTGACTTTGAAAGACAATGTATAAGTCTCGCCTTCGCTCAGATTCACCTTTTCCGACTCCATCAAGAAGACTGTCTTTCCATGTCCGCCCAAGGCCATGGCTTTAGATTTTATATAGAAATAGCCTTTCCCGCTGGCTGGAGCGGGATATTCTGGTGTATCAGCGGAAGTCATTACAGAGACCAGATCTGTTTCACTGTCGTTTGTCTCGTCAGTCAGCTTCCACGACCTCAGGAACATTCCATTCTCAAAATCCTCATACCAGACGATATCGTCATAGTGCGGATTGTCCGGTTCGTCTGGCGCGACAACATTTGTCCCGCTGAACTTGAAAGTCACAATGCCGGAATCATACTTTATGTCTGACAACGCGAAATCCACGTCTGCACCGTCAAATGTGACGGTGGCAGGGACAGTTCCAGCTGAAAAGGCTGTCTTTCCTGAAGAACCCGGGAAAGTGCATCCTCTGCTGTTTATGTTGCCATAAGTGGAACTCGCGTTTGCAGGAGACCTGTACTCGCTTGCAGCGCAGACCGGATAGCACTGTTGGGGATATGTGGAATTAATTTTGTTTGACGCTGCCTTAGACTGCAAATCTGGACCTATATGGAAAATGAGCAGTCCTTCTCCCGGCTCGTGTCTCATATAACTCTCTCCGTTATGGTTCTCCAACAAATAGAAATCGCCATAGACTCCTGTTTCTATTTTGCATATCTCATTTTCCGAAAGGGCACTTCCAAGGCTAACCATTTGTTCTTCTTCGAGATTGCGGGCTGTTGTCCAGCCGAAATCATATATCTTGACATAAGGATTGAAAGTGGCAGGTGATATGCCGCCATCGTTCCAACTGCCGGAAGCCATTATGTCCCAAGTGCCAGTGCCTGGATATTGTCCTTCGTCAGCATAGTTAGTGTCATAGTAGTCCATTGCGCCCAAAGCGTGTCCAATCTCGTGGCAAGGTGGTCCGATGCGTGATATGCCGTTGCCGCTTTTCTCCCGAAGTTCGGGGCTGCATGAATACCCGTTGACCAGCACGCCATCAACGAGAATGTCGTTGAAAGTCATACGGTGCGACCAAATGCTGTTTGATGACGCTCCCGCCTCCTCTCCGTAACCGGCGAAGATGATGTGAACATTATCGATATATCCGTCTCCGTCAGAATCGTAGTCTTTCAAGCTCACTGCTGACTTGGCGTAATCTATGGCCTCAAGAAACAGCGCATACGGATTCTGGTCATGACCGCCATCACCGTAATTGCCTCCATAATATGACATCGGATTTGACGCTTTGAACGGACCGATGACATCGGCCTTTAGGTTCAGCTTTCCGTAAGAGACTTTCCTGTAGTAGTCGCTGACACTGCCGTTTGCTCCGTCCTCCTTGTAACCTGTTTCATTAAACAACCGGTTGAAATCTTCATGCGTTTTCACAAAATTCAAGTCAGAGAATGCCATCAGTATCACCAAGACATGCCTGTCGCCTGTCACCGGCTTCTTTAGACCGCTGCCCGCAAACGCTGCTGCCGGCATCCTGGTTGCATTGTCTTTCTTGAATGGCACGAGACCTTTCTTCAGACTTCCGACAAACTCCGCCTGCTCACCGCTCATGCGTGAATGGTCAATAAGACTTCTCTCGGAGCATACGACATCTCCGTTCCGGCTCTCGATTGCATAAAACCATGTATCGCCTTTTTTTAACAATGTATATCCGTCCTCCGTCGTGGCATACTTGCAGTTTTCGTCTCCATGCAATGTTATCATGACAGGTTGCCCTTCGCTTGAAAGAACAGCTATTTTTCCCGGACGCGCTATCACTGCATAAAGGCTCAAGGCTTGGGAAAACAGGCATAAAAGAACAGAAATTCCAATCAGTCTCATAACAGCGGGTTTAGTGCGGGAACGGACAATGCCATTCCCACACGTTTGTTATCTATCTCATCAAATCAGCTTTTCTTGCCCTGCACATCTGAGGCGTAGTTCCTTCAGATGCCATCGCTGTGTTCTGGCTGACTCCCGATATGGTTCCGGTATATCTGTTGACAATGCCGGACAACTCGCCGTTGGAGTCTACAGCCCACGTCATTATGTCAACATAATTCGTGTTGCGCGGACAGGTCCATGCGCCACCATTCTTTATTGGAGAGAAATCAGAGGGCTTACTGTCCAGCTGGTTCTTGAAATACCATGCGATGATGCCTTTTGAATACGTATTGGATGAATTTATGACATTGCAGGCAACGAACTGGTAATAGTGGTCAGAATATGCATTCACGCTTGTAGTCCACTTCCACTGTGTAGTGTTATATTGCACGCTGGAGATAAAAGCCTGAGCCTGGTTGGTCGAAGACTTGGTCTTGATTTCCGTCTTGGTCAGGTTGCCGTGTTTGCCGTTCTTGTCAAAGCCGATAAGATAGAGATAGTAATTTGTTTTCTGCGTCAGACCAGAGAAAGAAATCACGAGGTCGTCGTTAGGCGAAAGACGGTTGTCGGGGTCGGATTTCAGTTTGTCTATGATTTCCTCTTCTGTCATACGGTCGTCCCAGGCAGATGTCGCTCTCGCTATGTAGAAATATTTCACTTCTTCGTCACAGTTGAAGTCACAAGCGAAATCATTCGCCAGAGTAATCATCAGGTTCGGCGTGACGTCACAGTTCGAGACGTTCAGGCCTTCCTGCCGTACATGAACGCTCTTGCTTGCTTCGCCTGCCTGAACGAAGATGTCAGCAGTCCGTTCTGCCGAGGAGTTGTTGGCACTTGTCGTGGTGAATGTGACACTGGCATTCCCTGTTCCATTTGTCGAAGAAGCCTTGAGCCACGAAGGCACGCCGCTGATTGTCCAGTTCGTGTTGCTGTGAATGCTCAGAACCACTACGTCGCCAGATGTCCCGGCAAAGTTAAGCTCATTAAGGTCTGTCGAAACCTCATCGTCGTTTGACGAGCTGCACGAAATGAATGTGGCACACAGCAATGCCACAAGAAGAACAGATAGTACTTTTTTCATAGTTCTTGTTTTTTTGAGTTAAATGATTATTACAGTAGTTCGATAAAAATCAGATTACGGAACAAATATCTTCAGTCCTTTTGTAATGTTGATTCCTGGCTTTAAGGATTTTATCTCTTTGCCACTTATATCATATATTTTGTCACTAAATATATTATTAACTCGAATAGGATTGATGCCTGTCGTTTTAATCTGTGTAAATTTGAATTTTTTGTCATTAAAGTCGAATTCTAATTTGTAGCCATCAAAACCTGCTTCCGGCTTTTTTAATAGCCATGCTTCACTGACTCCATCCATAACAATTTCTCCCGACAACTTGTCATAGTCGGAACTGTTGGCGCCTATTACATAATCCCAACTTTCCGTTCCAGAGCGAAACACCTTGAAAAAAGTGTCTTCGGAAACAGGAATATTTATAGAGTATGAATATTCAGGATAATCATACCAGTGTGACTTGACATTTGTTAGTCCAAAACTTTTGTCGTTGAGAAACCAACCGGTCATACCACCTACGAGATAGTATTCCGGCTCTCCCGCTTCAATCCAATACTCACACGAGGTTGCGTATGAATTCCCATTTACATCTTTACAAAATAAAATGATTTCTCCTCCGCCTTCAGATTCCCAATTCCATATACCTACTCGGCATTTATCTCCAGAAGGTTCTAAATAAAGTGATGTACCACTTTCTTCTGATACAAGCCATTTGTAGTCAACGATTTGTGATGACGTGTTACATTTTAATTCTATTGATTCCTCTTTGTTGATTATTACGTAATTACTATAAAATGCCAAATCAATCTTTGAGCGTTCTGCGGTTACACGTTCATTGTCATCATTTATAAATGTAAACTTATCTGTTCCTAAAATGTCAATAGAATAGAAACCGAGAGGCAACTTTCCGCTATATTCAAAAAAGTATATTTGGTCATCACTTACATCTACTTTACCTCTACAGACACCGTTGTATTGTCCTCCATATTCAATACAAACAAATGATAAGTCGTCATATATTGTAAGGTATGATTTAGAATTCTCATCTGGATAATAATCACATTGGTTCTCTGTGATAATCCATTGTCCACGTAGTATATTCCTATGGCTATCTGTCTTAAGAAAGTCTTCGGGAGCCTTTCTTGCTGCTATTAATTTGTTGTCACCATACATAATATTGTTAGAAATCTTGACGGTGCTGACATATTCAAACAAGTCTGGGAAATAATGTCTTGGCGGTTCTGTCAAAATGACTTTATTGCCATCTACTGTCCAAAATCCTTCATAATCACTGTATGTACCTTTAGCATATACTGTACCATTCTTGAAAAACGTAACATGATAACCATTATCAATTGCGAAATCCCATGTTCCTAACATTTGGTCTGCTAATGATTCGCTAAATGCATTAGAAGAACCGAATGCAATAATGCTTATAAAAGAAAAAAACCTAAAGATAATTGTTTTGTCCATATAAATCAAGCCTATTGACACCACTGATTCGGCAGCTAAAGTTTGATGCTTTGACTCATACACACAAAAAAGGCGTAGGTGTCTGTTCATGTCCGTCCTGGGACTACAGGCCTTCGCATTGCCTCACCCACACAGGACAGACAACGCTACAGTTAGCCCACGCCAGTACATATATCAATACTATTAGATTAGAGAGCATGAATACGTCAATAGCGGCGTATCCATGTCTCGTTCTAATAAGTACGATGTCGCACTTTCGCAGACATTCTCGTTGTCTGTTTGTCTGCTGTGGGTTGAGAAGTTGCGAAGTTCGTAGTCCACTAAGACAAACGTTCGAAAACGTCTTTTTTAAATATATGACCACCCACTTGCCCCTATTTAGGGCTAATGGAGCGATAGTGCAAAGTTACTTTTTTTTCTTAATATATATTTATCAAAAAGGTATAATTACAAAATTTTAACACATTCTGCTGAGTAGTTGCGCCTGATGTAGTAACAATTCAGCGAATACTATTCAGCCCGCACTGTAAGCGCGGGCTGATTTAGATACTATATGACTGTTTGCTTTATACTTTACGCATTCGCTGAATAGTTTCTCTTCCCTCTCCTGCGTCTCAGCTTGCTACGGAGCAGCCATAGCGAGAGGGAGAGGATGACGGCGAGGAGGGGGAGTGTCAGCAGGAGGGTGCCGACATAGAGAACGGAGAGCAGGAGGGCAAGCAGCAGGAGGCTGAAAAGGAGGGTGTGGAAGAGCATCGCGCTGCCATAGACGATGCCGTAGCGGTGGCGCACGGCGAGATATGACACTGCCATGTCGAGGGCGGCGCCGGCGGCGAACCCGAGGGCGAGGCCCTCGATGCCCCAGATGAAATAGGCGGAGATGGGGAGGAGGAGGTTTTTCAGGTTGTTATAGACTATCTCGATGCAGAAATAGTATGTCTTGTCTGCCTTCGCCATGCATATATAGTCGAGCGGATAGAAGAAGGCGCGCATGAAGAGCGTGAGGACCATAATCTGCAGCAGCGGCACGACGGTGTCGAACTCGGGTGTCAGCAGTACGCGCACGATGAGGGGCGCGGCGACGATGAAGAGGGCGGCGAGGGGTGCGGCGAGCAGCTGCATGATCTGGGCGTAGCGGTTGACGAGGCTGAAGATGGCGGCGCGGTCGGAGGAGGAACGGCTCAGCTGGGGGAAGAAGTCGGTGGAGAGAGCGAAGGTGAGGATGGTGGTGGACTGTGTCGTGATGGTGACGGCGGTCTGGTAGAAGCCTACCTCGCGTGTGCCGCCGATGTGGTTGATGACGGTGTTGGTGAGATATACGACGAGTGCGCCGAGGAGTGCGGCGGACATGGACAGTATGCCGAACGACATTATCTTTCGGCAAACGGCGTACGTCTCGCGCCATGTCTGCCTGCCGGCGTCTGGCAGTGCTGCCTCGACGCTGCGGCTCTTGTAGCGTGTATATGCCCAGTAGAGGAAAGCGACGACGGTGAGCGACGGTGCTATGCCGTGTATGCCCCACAGCGAGAAGAGAGGCAGTGAGACGATGATGCCGAGGACGGCCGGGGCGGCGGTTGTCAATGCTACGGCGCGCAGCGCGCGCTGGCTCTGCATGACGGCAGTCTCTGTGGCGGCGAGGATGAGGAAGCCGGCTGAGGGCGAGGCGAGCAGAAACCATGTGACGCCGCCGGAGACGGAGCCGAAGGTGGCATTGGCGAGCAGCGGGCTGAGAAGTAGTAGCAGGACGGTGGTGATGATGGCGGTGACTGTCATGCCTCGGCGGAAGGCTATGATGCGCCGGCGCATCGTGACATCGTCTGGGGCATTGGAGATATGGCTCACGGCGGCTACGCTCATGCCGAAGGAGAAGAACTGATGGAGGGGTGCGATGGCAGAACTGAGCAGTGACGAGACACCCATGCCGTAGGCTCCGAGCAGGATGGCGACACACTTGCCTTTCACCAGATTGAGGAGCATGGTGAAGGCCTGTGTCCCGCCGAAGAGGGCGGTGCCTTTCAGTATGGCGCGTGATGCCTCTGCTTTGTTCATTAATCTCTTTTTTTGTTGACAGGCTGGCAGGTCCTCATCCTTTGAGTATGCCTTTTATCTCGTTCAGTTTGTTGAGAGCTTCGAGAGGGGTGAGGTTGTTGATGTCGAGGTTGAGCAGGGTGTCGCGTATCTGCGTGAGTATGGGATCGTCGAGCTGGAAGAATGACATCTGCTGCTGCACGGGCTGTGCCGCTATCTGCTTCAGTGCGGCATCGGTGCCTACTCCGCTGTTGTCCTGTTCGAGTTGGCGCAGAATGATTTTCGCGCGTTGCGTGACAGTCTTCGGCATGCCTGCAATCTCTGCGACGTGTATGCCGAAGGAGTGTTCCGAGCCTCCCTCGACGAGTTTTCTGAGGAAGATGACCTTGTGTCCGTCTTCCATTACCGAGACGTTGTAGTTTCGTATGCGTTTGAAATGCTGCATCATCTCGTTCAGTTCGTGATAGTGTGTGGCGAAGAGGGTGCGCGCCGTGACATGTTCGTGCAGATATTCCACTATCGCCCATGCTATCGAGATGCCGTCGTATGTCGATGTGCCTCGTCCGAGTTCGTCGAAGAGGACGAGGGAGCGGTCTGTGACGGTGTTTAGAATGTTCGCCGCTTCAGTCATCTCCACCATGAATGTCGATTCTCCCGCGGCGATGTTGTCGCTTGCCCCGACCCTCGTGAAGATTTTGTCCACAATGCCCACCGTTGCGCTTTCAGCGGGCACGAAGCATCCGAGCTGTGCCATGAGCGTGATGAGTGCCACCTGCCGCAGCAGTGCTGACTTTCCCGCCATGTTCGGTCCGGTGACGATGATGATTTGCTGCTGTTCGGCATCGAGGCGCACATCGTTGGGGATATACGGTTCTCCGAGCGGCAGCTGTGTCTCGATGACGGGGTGGCGGCCTCCTTTTATGTCGAGCACGATGTCGTCGGTGATTTCCGGCCTCACATATCCGTTGGCTACTGAGACGATGGCGAAGCTGAGCAGGCAGTCGAGGCGTGCTATGAGAACGGCGTCCTGCTGTATGGCGGTGATGTATTTCTGGCATTCGCCGATGAGCTGTGCATAGAGTGTCTCCTCTATCTCCTGTATGCGTGTCTCGGCGTTGAGGATTTTCTGCTCAAGCTCTTTCAGTTCGGGTGTGATGTATCGTTCGGCGTTGGCGAGTGTCTGTTTCCTTATCCATGTCTCCGGCACGATGTCGCGGTATGTGTTTCGCACTTCGAGATAGTATCCGAAGACGTTGTTGAATCCCACCTTCAGCGATGCTATTCCAGTTGCCTCCGCCTCTCTCTGCTGTATGTGCAGCAGGTATGATGTGCTGTTGTGGTGCAGTTCCCGCAGTTCGTCGAGTTCTTCGCTGACGCCTTTGTTTATTATTCCTCCCTTTGAGATGACGGCTGGTGCGTCAGGCGAGACGGATTGTGCTATGGTCTGTGCTAGGTCGGCACATGGGTCGAGTGTTGAAGCTGTGAGCATCAGGTCGGCGAAGTCTGTCTGGCGGCAGGTTGTCTTCAGTTCCGCGATGGCGTTCAAGGCGTTCATCAGCTGCAGCATCTCGCGTGGCATGATGCGCGACGTGCTGATTTTCGATGCGAGGCGTTCGAGGTCTGCGATGCGCTGCAGCTGTCCCGTGATATTGTCGCGGAAGACGGTGTTGCGCGTGAGATACTCTACGATGTTTGCCCTGCCGCAGATTTTCTTGCGGTCTTTGAGCGGGAAGGTGAGCCATCGTTTCAGCAGTCGTCCGCCCATTGCGGTCTGCGTCCGGTCTATGACGTTGAGCAGCGACGTGCCTTCGGCTGTCATCGGTGCGAGAATCTCGAGCGAGCGCAGCGTGAACCGGTCTATCCGGACATATTTCTCCGTGTCTATCGCCTTCAGCGTGGTGATGTGTCCGATGTTGTCATGGTGTGTGATTTGCAGGTACTGCATGACGGCTCCCGCCGCCGTGATGCCGTTGCGGAGGTGGTCGATGCCGAAGCCTTTCATCGTCGCCACTCCGAAATGCCGCTTCAGCTTCTGCTCGGCATTATGCGGCGCGAAGGCCCAGTCGTCGAGTGCGTAGGTGGCGATGCGTGTGGCGAAGTGCTGTCTGAACTCCTCGTCGCGTGTGCGGTCGTAGATTATTTCCTTCGGCTGGAAATTCTCTATCACCTTTGCTACATACTGGTAAGTGCCCTCTCCGCACATGAACTCTCCTGTGCTGATGTCGAGCAGGGCGACACCGAGCATCCCCTTGCCGAATGCTACGGCGCACAGGAAGTTGTTCTCTTTCTGGTTGAGGACATTGTCCTGCATGGCAACGCCCGGGGTGACTACTTCCGTGATGCCTCTCTTGACGAGTTTCTTCGTCTTCTTCGGGTCTTCGAGCTGGTCGCAGATGGCTACGCGGCATCCTGACCGTACAAGCCTCGGCAGATAGGTGTCGAGGGCGTGATACGGGAATCCTGCCATTGCGTCGCCCTTGCCGCTGCCGTTTGAGCGTCGTGTCAGCGTGATGCCCAGGAGCTGCGACGCCTTCTCGGCGTCTTCGCAGTATGTCTCGTAAAAGTCTCCACACCGGAAGAGGAGCAGAGCCCCGGGGTTCTGCTCCTTCAGCGTGTAGAACTGCTGCATCATGGGTGTCAGCTCGTTTGCCTTTTTTGCCATTGTCTGTTTTTTGTTTGTTTTATTTCTTTCCACCCGGCGGAGAGATACAGGCCTCCGCTACTCCATCTCCTTGAAATCCGATGCGGGATGCTTGCACAGCGGACAGGTGAAGCCTTCGGGGAGTGTCTCGCCCTCATATACATATCCGCAGATGGTGCAGACCCACCCTTTCTTCTTCGGCCGCTCGGGTGCGGGCTTGATGTTGCAGTGATAGAACGCGTAGGTTGCCGACGGCGTGTCGCTGAGCGATTCGGCCCCTGTCACTTCTGCCACGAAGAGTGTGTGCGTGCCGAGGTCCACCTCGCCTGTCACCTCTGCCGAGATGACTGCATTGACGCCTTCTGTCACGTAGATGATGCCGTTCTCCGCACGCGAGAAAGTGATGCCGACAGCCTTGTCGATGTCTCTGCCGCTCTGGAAGCCCCAGTGCTTGAAGATGTCGAACTTCGCATTCTCTGCCAGCACCGAGACATTGAACTTGCCTGTGCGGCGTATCATGTCGTGCGTGTAGTTTTGTTTGTTTACCGCCACCGTGATGCGGTTTGGCGTTGTGGTGACCTGCATCACAGTGTTTGTGACGCATCCGTTGTCTCTGTCTCCTTCGTGTGCCGTGACGACGAAGAGGCCGTAGGAAATCTTGTGAAATGCCGTTAAGTCCATAGTATGCGATAAAAGTTTTATTTTTTTTGAAAACAACACAGCGACGCCGCGGTTTTTCATGCAAAGATACAAAAAAAAGGCTGACGGACAGAGAAAATAAATAATTTTAACAGTTAAAGGCGATAATAACGTTAATAACGATAATAACGTTACTGACGTCACTAACGTTCAGAACGACAATACTCCAACAACGTGCGTGATTTCAAGAAAAAGCATAACGGCGCGTTGTTTCCGGCGGGAGAAACATGAAAGAGGGCGTGCCATGTCTGACACGCCCTCTTGTGTTATTTGTAAATACCGTTTACATTACGCCGACAGCGACAGAAGACATCGCAGCGGCTTGTGCGGCACTATCTCCTTACCTTCACCGCCTTGCCGTTGGCGACGCGGATGAAGACGCCGTTCGCCGGATTTGCCACTCTCACACCCTGCAGATTGTAGTATTCGGCAGCGGCTTCTCCCGCGGTGCTGATGTTCTCTACGCCTGTCGATGTCTTCGGCTCAACGCGTACGACGCCCTTCTCGAAGTCGATGGTGAAGACGTATTTGCCCGCCTTCAGCGTCCAAGAGTTGGCAGCAGAAGCGTTGACGCCAGCCGCGAACTTCTCGTATTCGACATCTGTCGAGACAGTGATTGCCTCGTCTTTGGTCTTTGCACCGTAACGGTCGCTGCCGTTGACGTCGTCCCAGCTTGCGCCCTTTGCGGTGACGAACGAGAAGTATCCGTCTTCCATACCCGTTTTTGCGGCTTTGAGCTCGGCCTCAACGCTGAACTTGTCGCCGTCTTTCGTCATCTCGACAGGGTCGGCGGTGCTCCAGTGGGTATCGCCGAAGTTACCGACGAGATACACCTTCTCCGGCGTGCCGACAGGCGATTGTGAGCCGCCCGTCACGCTGAGTAGAAGGGTTGTCGGGTTGTATGTGAACGTCATCTTGCCTTCGAGGTTTAATGTCCAGTTCTTGCCGTTCTCTGTGGCGTTGTAGTCGCCCGGAGCGTCGATGGCCGCTGCCTCGTTAGCAGAGGCATACCATTTCTGCTGTATGCCGTTTTCGAGATACTGCACGCCGAACGAGCCTGCCTTCACATCTCCTGTCCACGACCATGTGCCGTCTTCGCCCTCTGTCATCGGGATAGAAACCCACTCTTCGGTGCCGGTGATTGTGCCTTTCAGCGCATAGCTCTTCACGACAGAAACATCGCCCTCGTATTTCGCGATTGTGAGTGTCAGTGCGGCAGGGTCGAATGTCAGGGTGTAGTTGCCTTCGAGGGTGTTGCTCCAGTTAGTGCCATTAACCTTTGCGGCATACACGCCAGCGGCAGAGATGTTCTTGTCAGCATCGGTAGCTGCATTTATCCATTCAATTTGTTTTCCGGAAGCATCTATACTCTTTATTCCGAAATCTCCTGCAACAATCTTTCCTGTCCATACCCATTTGCCGTCAGCCTCTGTGAGTTCGGAGCTTGCCCAGTTAGGGTCACCCGTGATCTGTCCGTGCAGGGCGTATTTCACAGCCGGTGTCGGGTCGGGGTCAGGGGTTGGAGGCACCGTGCCTTGTGCGGTGATGGTGAGCTGCATCGTCTCGGGGTTGAAAGAGAAGGTGTATTCTCCTTCGAGGGTGCTGCTCCAGTTAGTGCCGTTTGCAGAAGCGTTGTATGTTCCTACGGCAGTGATGTTCTTGTCAGCATCGGTGGCTGCACTTATCCATCCTGTCTGGTTCAAATCAGCGTCCAATATCTTTATTCCGAACTCTCCTGCCACGACAGTGCCCGTCCATTCCCATACGCCGTTGTTCTCGGTCATGGTTATAGACTCCCAAGCAGAGTTGCCCGTAATCTGTCCGTGCAGGGCGTATTTCACAGCCGGTGTCGGGTCGGGGTCGGGGGTTGGAGGCACCGTGCCTTGTGCGGTGATGGTGAGCTTCATCGTCTCGGGGTTGAAAGAGAAGGTGTATTCTCCTGCGAGGGTGCTGCTCCAGTCAGTGCCTCCGACCTTTGCGGCATACACGCCAGCGGCAGAGACTGTAGCGGTGCCGTCGGCAGAGATCCATGCAGCCTGTGTGCCGTCAGGTGACAGCTTCTTTATGCCGAAATCTCCTGCCACGACAGTGCCCGTCCATTCCCATACGCCGTTGTTCTCGGTCATGGTTATATCCTCCCAAGCAGTGTTGCCGGTGATCTGTCCGTACAGGGCGTAAGAATAATCCACCTTGTCGCCGAAGGTCTTGCCGTCAGGCAGCGTGGCTTTGATGGTCGAGAGGTCGGACGACACCTCGTAGGTTATCTCCGTGCCGTCCAAAGGAGGATTGATGTCATCACTGCCCGTCTTCAGGTTTGCGGTTGCAGTTTTCGTGGCTTTGTTCCAGTCTCCGTCTAAGCACTTGGCTCCGCCGTTGAAGGTGTCCCAATTGCCTTTGGCTGTTGAAATCTTGAATTTGCCACTGGCTTGGAAGGTGTAAACGCCGCCGGCCTCATTAACAACCAACGGATTTTCAGGTTTCCATGCAGCGGGTGCATCCGTCACACTTCCTCCTGTGACATAGAGTGTTGCGTGTGCCGCCAACGATATGACAGCAGCGCAGAACATGAGTAGAAATTTTTTCATTGATGTAGTTTTAAGTAATATAGAAAGTTAGATAAAAAAGTCGTTCGGCTGCAAATTTACGTTTTTTTTCAATTTTTCGACATGTTCGTTCTAACAAGCATATCACTTTTTCAATGCAAACCATTGCACAAACCGTGGGGAGAACAGCGGGACGCGATGCAGAACATACAAGACGGTGGTGCAAAAGGCTGTCAGCGAGGGTGTCAGGAAGTGTGGCTTGTAATCCTGAAAATAGCGTCGCGTGATCGTATGATTGCAGTCGAAAGTTCGTATGATTGCGGTCAAAAGTTCGTATGGTTGCTGTCGAACGGAATTTTTTCTCAAGTCGCGCGGAAAAGAATGAAGCCCGACACTTTGTGCGGAATGCCGTGACGGCTTCGCGACAAGGTGTCGGGCTTCTGTTTGAGCGGGTGTGTTTGAGTTTCTGGATGTCCGGGGCTTTCTGCTTGCCAACTGCATAATCAGTAGCTGATCTTGCAACCGAGGAAGACGGTGCGGGGCTGGGCGGGACCGTAGAAATACCCGGAATCGCGGTACTCGCCGCGGTCGAGGTCCTTCTGGAAGGCGTTGAAGATGTTCTGCACGCCGCAGTTGAGCTGCAGACTGAGGCGGTGTGGCAGGCTGAAGGTGTAGGCTGCCTTTGCCGAGAGTTCGAGAAAATCGGGCGTGTGCCTCATCTCGTCCGTCTCGCCGAAATGTGGGACATACATCCTGCCAGTGTAGATGCCGGAGAGCGTGATGTCAAAGCGGCGCACGGGCTGTATGTTCATCGTGAAATAGCCGTAGATGTCGGGTGTGCGCGGCATGTTCTTCACCGGCGGGACAGAGGGGTCGTCGCTCCATGCCGTAAGGCTCTTGTAGCGGCTGCGCTGGAGAGTGACGCCGGCGAGGAGAGAGAAGTTGTCGCCGTGTGCCGCCTTCGCGTCGATGTTGAAGCCATAGACGGAGGCTCCGTCGCCGTTGCGCCGCTCCTGTATGGTGTTGCCCGCAGCGTCCGTCCCTGTCGTCTGGAGATAGAAGACATCAGAGAGGGAGGTGTAGAACGCCTCGCCGAGGATGTTGAAGATGAAGTGGTGGTGGCGGAAAGTCCAGTCGGCCGATGCGCTGAAGCTGTTCGAACGCTCCGGCTTCAAGCCGTCGGCAAGCGTGATGAGCATCGCCTCGCCCCCTACGGCGGTGACATGCAGGTCCTCGTCGTAGGCCTGCGGGGCGCGGAAGCCGGTTGACCATGTGAGGCGGGTCTGTATGTCGGGCGCCGCCTTCCACATCATGTTCAGACGCGGGCTGACGATGGGGTTGTCGATGAGGTTGTGGCTGTCGAGGCGCAGGCCGGCAAGGAGCGTCACCTTGCTCACAGTCCACTCGCCCTGGCCATAGACGCTGGCGATGCTGACATCCTGAAGGAGGTCGCGGTTGTAGCCCGTCATGATGTCGTGGAGGCTGTTGTACTGATACTCCACACCGGCGGTAAGCGTGGCGGGGGCGAAGAGGAGGCGGCTGAAACGGCCCGTGTAGGTGGCGCCGCCGACATAGGTGAGGTCTTTCGTCTTGCCGTAGGCGTCGGGGTCCTGCTGCGCGCCGTAGTAGCTGTTGCGGTCGATGTGCTGCACCGACGAGAAGAGTGAGAGCTTGTGCGCCCACTCGCGCCATGCGATGTCGTAGGTGAGACCGCCGCTGTTGATGATGTGGCGCGTCTGCTCGGTGATGTCGGTGAGGTGGGGCTCAAGGTCAAACTTGTTGCCGCCGCGGCGGAACTCGTTGGTTGTATGATACTCCAGACCGAGGCGCGAGAAATGCGTGGGACGGTAGAAGCCGTTAACGCCGAACGTGTGGGCGGAGAGCTTGCCAAGCTCCGAGAAGCCGTCGCCGTCGTGGTCATACTGCTGACGGTTGCGGTAGCTTTGGTAGAGAGCCACGCCGAAGGCGTTGTCGTCGCCGACAAGCGACACGTTAGCGCCCATGACATCTTCAAACGACTTACCGCCGATGAGCGACAGCGTGTTGTTCAGACTGAAAGAGTTGCTCTTAGGGTCCTTCGTGATGACATTGACGGTGCCGCCGACAGCATTGGCGCCGAAGAGTGCCGAGCCGCCGCCGCGAACCAACTCTATCCTATCTACCATCGCCGCCGGAATCTGTTCGAGGCCATAGACACCAGCAAGAGAACTGACAACGGGGCGGCTGTTGATGAGAATCTGAGTGTAGGGACCCTCAAGACCATTGATGCGGACCTGAGGGAAACCGCAGTTCTGGCAGTTGTTCTCGACACGAAGTCCGGACTGGAAAGAGAGCGTCTTTGCAAGGTCGGGAGCGTTGAGCTGGTCGAGAAGAGAAGAGTTGAGCACGTTCACCACCACTGGGGCGTCTTTGCGCTTCACGACACTCTTGTTGGCAGAGACGACAACCTCGTCGAGATTCACTGTACGGTGAGGAGGGTCGTCGTTATCCTGATACGTAACGGGCGTGGCATACGCATTTGTCACAATGCCTGTCATGAAGGCTGAGAGAGAGAAAACTGTCTTACGGATGTTCATGTATTTTTCTGACTTTCTGTTATGCGAGAAATTATCGGGCTGCAAAATTATGACAATTCCGCCTGCCGCACAATACCCAGAAATTATAGTTTTTTCGCCGCGAGACAAAACATCCTACCAAGAAATGATGAACGGCATACCAAGAAAAGATGAGAAGAAAAGACACGACGCACATCATATCACTACATTTTATGATTGCATAATTGAAAGAAAATCCGTAACTTTGCACGCGGGATAGACCCGTAAGAAACAAACCACCACAAACGATGAAACGCATAAAACTATATGAAGCTGACGACAAGATGATCGACCTCATCAGCGACAACTACAGCATGCTGCAGGGCTTAGGAGCCTTCGGCATACGCCTCGGCTTCGGCGACAAGACTGTGGCGGAGGTGTGCGACGAGCAGAAGGTTGACAGCTACACCTTCCTCGCCGTCGTGAACTTCGTCATCAACGGATATGTGCCGAAAGAGACTGACGGCAGGATATGCGCCAAGACACTGCTCGGCTATCTGCGCGCTTCGCACACATACTTCATCGGCTACCAGCTGCCTGCCATACGCGAACAGCTGTCTGCTACGCTGCAGCACGGAGACAGCCTCTCGGAGATGATTCTGCAACTATTCGACGACTACGCCAACGACATACGCCGGCACATGAAATATGAGGAAAAGACGCTCTTCCCGTACGTCGAGGCACTGCTGAGAGGCGAAGAGACAAACAAATACAACGTGGAGACTTTCTCGAAACACCACAGCGACATCTCCGGAAAATTCCAGGAGCTCAAGGGCATCATCATCAAATACCTGCCCCACGACAGCCTCTCGAACAACAAGCTGACCGCCATACTCTATGACATATACAACAACGAAGAATGGCTGTCGAACCACAGCAACATCGAGGACCAGCTCTTCGTGCCCGCCATACGCCTCATGGAGAAACGCATCAAGACCGACGGCATATCGTCACGCCTCTCGGACATGATAAAGAGCGTCGAAGGGAAAGACACCGTATCCGAACGCGAGAAAGACATCATCGTCTGTCTCGTGCAGGGAATGTCGAACAAGGAGATTGCCGACCACCTCTTCATCTCCGTCAACACCGTCATCACTCACCGCCGCAACATCGCACGGAAACTGCAGATACACTCCGTAGCCGGACTGACCATCTACGCCATCGCAAACAACCTGATAGACAAAAGCTGCTTCCCGAAAGTGTGAGAAGCAGCTTTTTTTTATTACGGGGTGGCCGGATTTTCCGGAGATTCCGGGATTTCCGGAATTTCTGGAGATTCCGGAGATTCCGGGGTGTCCGGCCTCTGTCTGAGCGTGGCTATCTCGCGGTTGAGCGAGGCGACCTGTGCTTTGAGTGCAGCAATCTCCTCCTCCTGCCGGGCTATGATTTGCTTCTGTGTGCCGCGCATGTCAAGGCGGGCGGCTGTCATTCGCTCGCGAACGCCTCCCTCCTCGACAAATTCGCGGTCGCGCTTCTCCAGAAATTTTGTCATCGCCCTGTCAACCATGTGGCAAAGGCTGATGGCGGTGTTTGCCATCTCCTCGTCGGTCAATCGATAGAAAAGAGGCGCATAGTCCGACAGTTGGCTGTGCTGTCGGCAGAAGGAGCGCAGCCTGTCGTAACGCTGCATGTAATACTGCGCGGAAGCGGGATAATCCGTGTTGTCGGCTCTGCAAGCCGCTGCCCATTCAGGCAGTGAATGATGCTTGAGATAGTCCTGATAATCTTCGAGCAATTCCTGATTGCTGCCTTTTGCGATGCCCAGCAGCTTTATCTCCACCTCGAAAGATGTCTGTCCGTCGGTTAGACCTTCAGCTATGTTCTGCTTTATGGAACGTGCCGCCTGAACCATCTGGTCAACGGTGCGGTCGCCGTATTTCGGCAGAAAGCGTTCGCAGAACACTTTGGTGAGCTGCAGCAACACGTCGCTTTTCTGGTAGAAATGCAGGTCGGTGTATATCGTCGCTCGCCGCATGATGCTTGGCGTGCCGTCGGCGTATCGCCTGAGACTGACGTTTTTATTCTTGTCCATAGTGGTTGTAGGGAAATCCGGATGATGCGGCTGCCGCGCTCTGTGCGACAGCGACATTGGCTGAACATATCAAACCGATGTTGCAAAAGTATGAAATATTATCCGCCGCGCAAAACGCATGGCGTTAAAATATCACAAAACTGAAACTACCGTGCAACACCTGTTTTGAAAACGACAAGCGGGTTCCATAATCTTGACAGGCAAAAACGTCAACCCTGCCAATATTAATGGAACCCACAATTAATGTTATCCTGAGAAAATCTCAATACCTGAATGTAAATCTATTCCCTAACCAAACAAAATATGTTTCTGTCACTATTGTTTTGAAAAAAATCGTCAAACCGGCGTTCTCTACGCAGGCGTGCATTATTTTTATTGCATAACGCAAAATTCATAAACCGCACTCGTCCCCTCCGCATCTGTGAACAACGGCAGGCCTATCTTCATCAGATAGTCGCCCGTATATCTCCTTGCCTCGGTTTCTGCTCCGGGCATGAGGTTTATCTCCTTCACCTCGTAGGTGGCTGTTGCATCAAGCCCCCGAAGGCATACATTGGCAGAATGCTCCTTATATCGTGGATGAAGGTTATAGGCGAACACCACGGCACGGCGCTTGTCCTTCGACACATAGTTCACCGCGGCATGATTGCCGTTGTACGGAGAAACGAGCTTGTATTGGTCGCCGTCGAGGATGACAGGCTTCAGACGCCGGTAGTTGGCCACCGCCTCGCGACAGAACTGCAGTTCGTCGGCGGACAGCGACTTGAGGTCGATGTCGAAACCCAACTTGCACATGCTTGCCACATCCACCCTGAACTTCACGCTCGCCTTCCTGTTCCAGTTGGTGACGTGCGACGCCATCGCCTTTACGGGGAAGAAATCCGACATGCTCCACTGGATGTAAAGACGCTCGTAGGGGTCGGTGTCATCAGAACACCAGAACTCGGTGAAATACTTCAGCGCCTCGTAGTCGCAACGGCCGCCACCTCCTGCACAGAGCATCATCGGCAGCGACGGATATTTCTCTGACACACGTCGCATCACGTTATACACTCCACGCACATGGTCGATATACAGATTGCACTGCTTCTGCTTGAGATATGAAGAATGTATGTTGGTTATCGGACTGTTGCAGTCCCATTTCAGATAGGCGATGTCGGGATTTTCGGTCATTATGTCGTCAACGACGCTGAATACGAAGTCCTGCACCTTGGGATTGCTGAGGTCGAGCACCAACTGGTTGCGATAGTAATATGTGTCGCGCCCGGGAAGGGTGATGGCCCAGTCGGGATGCTTCGTGTAAAGCTCGCTCTCGGGATTCACCATCTCCGGTTCCACCCAAAGCCCGAACTTAACCCCAGCCTTTGTTGCCATGCGTGTGAGCGAGGAAATGCCGTTGGGCAATTTCGTGCGGTTGGGTTGCCAGTCGCCAAGTCCGGCATCGTCGTTGTTACGCGGATGGGCATTGCCAAACCATCCGTCGTCGAGCAGGAACATATCTACGCCCAGCTGCTTTGCCTCGTCCATGAGATGCCCCAACTTCTCCTCGTCGAAGTCGAAAGCCGTATTCTCCCAGTTGTTGAGAAGAGTGAGCCGGTCGCCCATGCCATCCTTCAGCTGATAGCGGCGTGCCCAGTCGTGAAGATTCCTCTTTGCCGGCTCTGTGCCGTTGTAGCTGAGTGTGAACACAAACTCGGGAGTGGTGAACACCTCGCCGCTCTTCAACTGATAGTTGGAGGCATAGGGATTGATGGCGGGAATGAGGCGCAGCACACCCACATTGTCCACCTCAAAAGTACAGGAGAAATTGCCTGTCCAACCGATGGAACCGAGCAGTGTCTTGCCAGAGTTGGCAGAAGCCTCTGCGTCGAAAGCCAACTGGAAGAAGGGATGGCTCTGCATGGCGGCACGCGAACCGAGTTTGGTGTCGATCACCTTCTTGCCAAACTGCAGTTCCTGTGTGGCGGGATATGCCTCGCGTGCCCAGTCGCCGTGGTAGTTGGTGAGGAAATACCTCTCTGCCTGAAGATAGATCATGGCGCTGGCATACCGCCAGAGAGAGACGGCGCCACGCTCATTATGGCAGATTTCGCTCCAGATCTTTATGACATTCTCCTTGTCGTATGCCACATAATGCAGTTTCACCTCCACCGGATATAGTTTGTCGCGGAGAGTAATAACAGTCTCAGTGCCGCCTTTCACACTGTTCACACAGTGCTCCTTATAGTGGAGATATGTCGTCTGGTTGCCGTCGGCATGAGTGACGGCAAGTGCGGGCTCGAAAAATTCCTCACCTCCCGAGGCTGCATACGCCTCATGTCCGCGCTTGCTGATACTGCCGTCAGAACCTGCATACACTGCCCAGTCGAGCTGCTCTGCATCGGCCGCATGGGCAAGTTTCTCACCGAAATACACCTGATAGAGTCGTCCCTGGGGATTGACCTTGAGGAAGAGGTCCGTCTGCGATGTGGATATTCGGATGGTCTGTGCCTGTGAGGCAATCGTGGCAACAAGTGCCACGACTGCCGTCAGAAATAATCCAATCTTTGACATAATACCATATTTCAATTAAAAGATATACGCTTTAGCCCCTTCCACCTTGGCATTGCCGTCAAGGGCGTAGAAGCGCACACGGTCGTAGGGCTTGGTGGGGAACACGAGGTTGGTCATCGCTATGCGTCCGCCGTCAACGAAGAGTTCCACCGAACTTTTGTCAACGAAGATGTCGAAATGGCGCTTGTTGCCCTCGCAGAGGCTGAGCGGAGCCCAGGTGCCCAAGGCGAAGTCGTTGACATAGTTGACGGAGTTCTTCTGGCGCATTGTCATAGGGTCGCTCTTGCGCACCGTAAACTCATAGTTGTTCTCAATGTCGTGGGGAGCCGAACGCTTGCCGAAACCGGTCTCACCGCTTTCGGTGCGGTCCATCACCACTCTATGCTTATCGAGGTCGAGATAGATAAGTGTACGCTCACCCTTGTCGTTCGCCAATTCTATACCCACGGTCTTGGCAGTGGAGGCAGTGATGTCGGCTTCCACTTCAAACGCTCCTTCGCCGCCCAACGTCTTCATCTCATCCTTGCCGTTGAGCTTAAAATCACCGATTTCAACGGTATTTTTGCGCAGTGACTTCGTCTCCTCAACGGCATTTGCAGAGAGATAGTAATCGCCGTCCTTCTCATACATTCGCAACTCGCGCGGCAGGGCGTTGCAGCTGCGGAACTGCTGTGTAGGTGTGAGGTTGGCATACTGCCAGTTGTTCATCCACGGCACTGCCACGATGCGGTCGCCAAGGTTGGAGAATGTCACAGTGGCATAGTGGTCCTTGCCGAAATCGAGGAATTTTGCCACTTCCGGCTTGTTGTCGCAAGTGAAGGTCTTGCCGTCGAAGTCACCCACGAAATATTCCGTGCACGAGCCGCCGAACAGACATCCCGGATTGATGTTGACAATCATGACCCATTTCTGCTTCCCGCTGACACTCATCGGGAAGAAGTCAGGACACTCAAACTGGTTTGGCTGTGCTCCGTAACCACGACCGAAGGCGCTCACATACTCCCATTGCTTAAGGTCGGAAGACTTGTAGAATCGCATCTCCTTGTCGGCAGAAACAATCATATACCAAGCCTTGGCAGGTTCGTAGCGGAACACCTTCGGGTCGCGGAAATCCCTCAATCCGTCGAAGGGAGTGAGGATTGGGTTGCCCTCGTATTTGGTGAATGTGCGGCCGTTGTCCTTGCTGTAAGCCATGCACTGTATCTGTCCGTTCTTGTCGCTTGCCGATGTATAGAAGGCAATGATGGCATCCTTGCCGAATCCAGCACTGTTATACTTATCGACCACGGTGCTACGAGGTCGCGGCTGACGGAGTGTCCCCAGTGCATGTTTCCCCACTTCGAGCCGTAGGGGTTATACTGGAAGTAGAGGTGATACTCCCCGTCCTTATACACCAGTCCGTTGGCATCGTTCATCCATCCATACTGCGGTGTGTGGTGATAGATGGGGCGATAGTAGTCGGTGTTTTTCACGTCCCATGTGTTCGAAAGTCGCATCTTCTTGAGTGCGAGTGCGTTTCTGTCGATATTGAGCATCTTCACCACAGCCCGCTTGCCTGCTGAGAGTTCGAATGGCACCTCATAGTCAATCCTGTCGATGGCAAGGCGCACGTCCATCCATGTGTCGTCTGCACGTCCGAGGTCGAGTTTCACTTTTGCCTCGTCTCTCTCCTCTTCAATCGGAAGGATGAGGTATCTTGTGGGATTGTCAATCACAATAACTGTTGTGTCGCCTTTATGCTCTACGTTGATTGTCTGAGCCTTGGCTGTTGTGGCGGCGAGAGCCGCTATCGCTGCTATAGCTGATGATATTATTGTACGTTTCATGTATTTGCTGTTTTCAGAACTTGATGTTTGCAGTGAATTCAACGGTGAACGGACGTAGGTAGCTGCCTGTCATGAGGCAGTTCTTGATGTCCTTCGCCTCCTCCTTGGTGATGAGTTCAGCACCTGCGATGCTGCCCTTGGCTCCGGTCTGGTTGAGGAAGTTGACGACAGTGCAGCCGAGTGAGAGACGTTTGTTCACATCCCAGTTCACGCCGCCGAAGGTCTCCCAGTGACCGTTGAAGTAGTATGCCTCGTTGATGTTGGCGTAGGTCTTGCTGAAGTAGCGGAAGCTGGTCCAGAGCTTCAGTTCAGGAGTAATCATGTAGCTTGGGTCAAGTTCGATGAGCACCTGCGGCACCTCTGCCACGATATTTCCCGTAGCGTTGATCTTGCCCTCATATCCGTCACTGAACACCACCGAGGTCTCATACTTCTTGTATGTAGGCTTCTGGTATGTGAAGAGGGCGTGCAGCTCGAATCCCTTGAACGGACGCATCACGGCGTCGGTGGTCCATCCCCAGGTCTGTATGTCGTAGGTAAGCGGCGCTGCCATAATCTCCTGGCCGTGCTGCAGGTTGAGCGTGGAGTTGTTGTTGGTCTTCGAGATGTATGAGACGAGCGAGGTGAGGCTCAGCCACTTGTTGTTGTAGTAGATGCCGGCGCGGCCGAGCGGAACGCTGATATTGTCGGTATTAGGGAGTGTTGCGGGCGAGAAGTTCTCAAACTTCGGGTGCTGCACGATATAGGTGAAATCGCCGGTGAAACCGAACTTTTCTGTCATCTTATATGTCAGGGCGGCAGTGAAATCGTAGTTCAGCCAGCTGTAGTCGAGGTCGGCGGGGGTGATCTTAGTGCCGTCGGGGGCTGTGGCTCCGAGATGATAGTTGGCGAAGCGTCCCACATAGTCGCCCGCAGAGTTCCTCACTGCGGCATTCTCACCCTTGATGGTCTGCCATTCGAAGCGGGCGCCGTAATACACGTTCAGCTTCTTCGAGATGTCCCAGTCGTGTGTGAAATAGAGGGCGAGCTTGTTCTCCTTGCCCTTGTAGTACTCCGATGCGTTCTTGTTGTAGTCATAGAAGTAGTAGTCGCGCTTGTTGGCGTCGTAGAGGCGCACGGCATAGCTGCCGTCGTCGGGCACGCTTTGGTCGTACATCGTGGTGTTGGACGTATAGTCGATGTCGTAGAGCCACTCGTTCACGCCGATGCGCAGCGTGCTTGTGGAGAATTTCTTGATAAGTTCGGAGGTGAGGAGGAACTCGTCGATGTCGCCCGAATTGAGGCATGACATTCTCGACTGAACATACTCGCCGGCGTAGTTGACGTGCTTGCCCTCGGGATTAATAAGCATATAATTGTATGCCGGATTGCCCTTCACATTCATTAGAGACATCGGGCTCTGATATACGAGTGCTCCGTGGGCGTGGTCATAGCGCGCGCTGATGTTCCATGTCAGGCCGTTGTCCCAGCGATACTTGTTTGAGAGGAAGAACTGACTTGATCGGTTTTCCTCGGCGTCGTAGAGCGAGGTCTCCTTGATTTCGCCGGTGCGCATGTCCATATATGTCATGTTTGCGTCAACGGGCAGATAGGATGTAATGCCGAGCTTGAACTTGCCGTATTCCTTCACGCTTCCGTCGCCGACATAGATGAAGGGAGCCGACTGTGTGGCGAAGGTGTAGAGCGGATGGCTGCTGGAATAGTGGTACATGGCTGTCAGCTCGCCCCTGCCCTTGTCGTAGAGACGGGTGAGAGCCGCCTTGTATATCTGTGTGCGGTCCTGATACTGCGAGCTGCCTATCTTGAATGTTCCGGGGTCGAAGTCCTGGTACATATTGGCACTGTAGAACCAGTTTTCGCCGATGGAACCGTTCAAATTCAACGAATATTCCTGCTGACCGAAATGGTTGGCCTTGTAGTTGAGAGTGCCGTGGAATCCCTTCTCGCCGAGCTTGGTCCACGAGTTGACGGCATAGCCGATGTTGCCCGTCGTTATGGCTGTCTCAGAGATTTTCAGCAGACCGACATGGCTGTGGCTGGCGTCGGAACGCCAGTTGGAGTTGACACTATGGGGATTGGTGGCAAAGGTGACGGGCAGGCCGTTTTCCAGTACGTTGACATCGGCGGACGGCAGACCAATCTGGATCTCGCGGGGACCGTTGGCACTGGCGGCGTTGAGCATCACGTTGCGGTTGCCCTCCTCCTTGCTGTTGGTCTCGCTCTCCTGTGCGCTCATATAAAGAGGCATGCACATGATTGCGGATGAAAGAATGATGGTTGTCTTGGACAGACGGAAGAATGTTGTTTTCATAAAAATAGTATTTAGTTGTTTTTACGACGCAAAATTACATCTTGTTTTGACACATATCAAGACTATGTAGTGGTTCGGTAAACGCCAAGTAAGCACGGAAAATGACAATCGTCTGGAATCCAACGGGTAACGGATGGCGCATCTGTAGGGTGAAGTAAACCGGAAAGAATCATCTTTTTAAAGAAAAACATCGTGTCAGCAAGAAATTATGGATGTTTTTCTTGTCGCTCTCGGAAAATAAAGCTAAATTTGCAAACAACAATTCTATCCACAAAATGAGAAGCACCAGAAATTACATCTCCCTCTTTCTGCTGCTCGCACTGATGTCGTGCAGCAGCAGCAACGACAAGCTGTATGAGCAGTTGGAGACACAACTGGCACAACGTCAGGCAAAGACAAAAGCGAAGGAAGAGCATCTTGAGGCTCTGAAACGGAAACTACACGCCTGCCGCGACAAGAACAGACGATATGCCTTATGCGACAGTTTGGTGGAGCAGTATCTGCTCTTCAACTCCGATTCTGCCGAGAAATACATCGGTAAGGCAATGGTGGCGGCACAGGAACTCGGCAACCTGGCTTACATAAACAAAATACGGATGCTCGACGCCTACATTCTCGCAACGTCAGGACACTACAGCGAAGCGAAACAGATGATGGAGAGCGTGGGGAAAGAGGCTCTCTCCGGAAAGGACGTGGTGTTCTACTACGAGACGTGGAGATGGATTTACAACACGTGGGAGGCGTTCATGAAAGACGACGCAAGGGCGGAGGAATATGCAGCGCAAGGGGCGGCATATCTCGACACACTGTGCTCCATTGTCCCTGAAACAACGGCTGAAGGATTGTATTTCAACGCCGAGAGGCAATGGCGGAGGGGAAACCTGATGGAGGCGGAGAAACTTTACCTCAGATGTATCTCCATGCTCTCACAAACCGACAGAAGATATGCCAGCGCCTGCTGCGCACTCGCCATGGTGTATGAGATGCAGAAGCGCGACGATGACTTCGAACGATACATAATTCTCGCTGCCATATCCGACCAGAGCATACCGCTGAAAGAAAACCTCGCCATGCAGGAACTGGCGAGATTCCTGTCGAAAAACAGAATGGACCACCCGCGAGCACAACGATATCTCGTTTATGCCGTCGAGGACGCCATATACTACAACAACAGGCTGCGCCTCACCGAGATTGCACGCAAGCTGCCTGACGTCGCATCGGGATATCTGCATGAAGAGGAGGCACAGGACATCAGACACGCCATCATAGTGGCTGTAATAAGCGTACTGGCGCTCGGACTGTTCTGCATCACCGTATATGCCACTTCGCAGAACAGGAAACTGAAGGCGCAGCGCAGCCTAAGAATTGCCCTGAACGAGAAACTGAAAGCCACAAACAGAAGCAGAGAGCAGTATGTGAGCCTCTTCATAGAACTATGCGCCGCATACATCGACAAATACAACAAACTGCAAAGGACAATAGAGAGAAAAGTGAAGGCCCACCAGACAGACGACCTGCTCCAGCTGCTCCACAACAACCGCATGAAGGACACTGACGCAAAGGAGTTCTTCATAAACTTCGACCGCGCGTTTCTCAACCTCTATCCAATGTTTGTGGAGGAGTTCAACGCCTTACTCTTGCCTGAACACCGCATCGTGCTGAAAAAAGACCAGCTGCTGAACACCGAACTGCGCATCATGGCATTCCTAAGACTCGGCATAAAGGACACGCCGCGAATCGCCGCACTGCTGCAATACTCGACACAGACCATATACAACTACCGCTCTACACTAAAAAACCACGCCATCGACAAAGATAACTTTGAGGACAACGTGGCGATGCTGTGTGAGGTGAACTGAGGGGGGACGCGGTTCACTTAGGTGCTGACTTGCCTTTACGGTAGAGCTGCCAGGAATTGATGACATTGTGCCAGATGCTGTAGAAGCCTCCGACGACAGACGTGACAGGATTGAGGAAGACAAGTCCCATCCAGATGGCGAAGACGGTGTTCTTCTGGCCCATCGCCTGCCCCGCGGTGACGGCAGAACGCTCGGCGGCGGCGATATAGTCGTCGGGAGACTTCCTGCCCGGCGCTATCTCCTCAAGCGGCTTCGTTGGCTGCTTCCAGCGGCTGCCCACACTACGCCCTATGGCAAACTGTGAAACACAGCACAGGGCACTGACAACGGCAAGACCAAGGAGAAGGGTGAGCGCAATGTCGCTCTCGACAATCGTGCGCACCGTCACCGTGATGGCGAGGGCAAGGGCTACGAGCCAGAGATAGAAGGCGAGGTCGGGGACGGAAAGTAGCCTCTCGCGAAGGCGGGGAGCATAGTGGCGGATGACAAAAGAGACAAGGAGGGGGAAGAGGAGAAGCGGGAAGACCTTGCCCATAATCATGAAAAACTCGGTCATGAAGCCGAGGCCGGCATGGGGCTCGACAAGGGTGAGGAAGGCGGGCGCAAGGAGAGAGACCATCATGTTGCAAAGCACTATATAGGTGACGTCGCCGCTCACTGACCCGCCAAGCTTCTGAACGATGACGGCGGAGGCGGTGGCGGTGGGACAGACGAAACAGAGCATGGCTCCTTCTGCCATGAGTTTCCATCCAGGAGAAGAAGGCGGGAGAAGCAACGCAACGACAGAACTGAGAACGAAGAGCGAAGCCTGAACCGTGAGGAGGATGATGTGCCAGCGGTGGGGCTTCAGGTCGCGAACATCGACACGCAGGAATGAGAGAAGAAGCATGACGAAAATGAGTGACGGCTGAAGAAGATGGGAGACAGAGTAGTAGAACATAGCCTCTGCACCGCCGCCGGACGGAAGAAGCGCCTTGAGAAGATAATAAAGCAATACGCCCATGAGCATCGACACGGGCAGTTTCCATGTGCGGAGGAGGAGGAGGAGCTTTTCCATTGCTGATATGTTTATCCTGAAAGATGGGCTGGCGGGGCTGCGCTGCTGCCTGGTGGGGTCAGGGCTGTGTCCTGTAGGCCTTGCGGTCGAGCTTGCCGTTGTGCGTGCGTGCTATGCTGGTGACGGCTTCATAGAGCATCGGCACTTTCCATCGCTCGAGGGAGGTGTTGATGTGGCGCGCTATGCGTCGCTTGTCGAGCGTGGCGCAGCCTGGCGCGAGCTGGACGAGGAGCTTGAGGGCGTGGCCTGTCACGGGGTGGGGGACGGCGATGCATATGCAGTCGGCGATGTCGGGGAGTGACATGGCTACGTCCTCGACTTCGGCGGGCGAGACTTTGTAGCCTCCCACGTTGATGATGTCGTCCTGCCGTCCGTCGATGTAGAGGCGGCCTATGGAGTCGGTGTGTCCGTTGTCGTTGGTGACGAAGGTGCGTCCCTGCCACTCCTTGCAGAGTGTGTCGCCGCTGCAGGCTATCTTCCCTTCGGGCGTGATGGCGAACGAGGAGCGGGGCATGGCTGTACCTACGCAGCCGGGGATGCACTCTCCGTCGTTGAAGTTGTAGGTCGCGATGATGCCTGTCTCTGTGGAGGCGTAGGTCATGTAGAGGCGTGCCGCGGGCAGGAGGCGGCAGAGGAGTAGCTTGTCGGCATGCGGCATAGGCGCTGCTCCTGTCTCTATGAAGTCTATGCGCGGGGCGCAGGAGGCGAGGCGCGGAGCGCTGTAGTGGAGGAGCGTGTGTATGGCGGCTGGCACGAGGAAGGTGGCGACGGGTCCTTCTGTGCTGTCGATGGCGGCGTAGAAGCTGTCTATGCTGCGGAGTCCGTCGGTCATGACGAGCGTACCTCCTGTGGCGAGCACGGCGAAGATCTTCGACCAGCAGCCGAGGTGGTCGTTCGGTCCGGTGAGGATGAAGACGGTCTCTGGCTTGTAGCCGTGGGCTGCGATGAGGTTTTCGGTGTTGGCGATGACGGCTTCCTGTGTCACGACGATGGCTTTCGGCGCGCCTGTGGAGCCTGTGGTGTGGAGCGTGAAGTCGCTCTCCCACGTCGCTCCGAGGAGCGGCACGGGCAGCGGCTGGCAGTCTGTCATGCGCTGGAGGAGGCGGGCGTAGGTGACTGTCTCCTGCCGGCAGATGACGGCGGGCTTGTCGGCGTAGCGGGAGGCTGTGCGCCGTATGAGGTCGAGGACGGTCATCGGCTGTGACGGGTCAGGGCGTGTCATGGGGACGTGGTCAGGCATCGGCGAGCTTGCCGCGCACCATGGCGACGATGTTGTCAATGTTCTTGAGATTGCGCGGCGTGGCGTCGCGGTGGTCGAGGGTCACTCCGTACTTCTCTGAGAGGAGCATGAGGATGGTGGTCACGGAGAGGGAGTCGAGTTCGCTGAAGAGGAAGTCGGAGTCTATGTCCACGAGTGGCAGCGCGTCTTCGAGCAGCGCGCGTATTTCTTCTTTCATAAGTCTGTATGTGTTAATTGTGATGTGACGTGTCATGCGCCGTGGCGGCTGAAGAGGCGCTTGCTGTCGATGGGGTTGGAATAGATGCCGAGGAAGATGTCGAAGAGCTGGTCTATGTCGCAGTCTTCCTCATAGCGCGAGAGCTTGTGCATATAGTCTTTGAAGGCTTTCTTCTCCTCGGGGGTGTAGCGGTCGGCGTACTCCATGTTGCCGTAGCGTATGTCGTGGGCGATGTAGTTGTTGGGCGTGAGGCGGTAGGAGGTGCAGATGCGGTGGTCGATGAGCGTGGCCACCTGCTTGTGGAAGTCGCCTGCCGTGAGGTCGGAGAAGGCCTGCAACTCGTCGCGTTCGAGAGGCCTGCAGAACTCGATGTGTACTCTTCCCTTGGGCTGAGCTATGCCGGTGAGGATGCTGTTGAGGTCTTCGCCGGGCTTCTTGATGTAGGGGCCGCGCTGTTTCTCATAGAGTTCGATGGTCTTGAGGATGTCGCAGGACTCCCACTCGTAGGAGACGGCCACGGGCACTATGTGCAACTCGTTGAGCGACTCGACCTTGTTGTCGGTGCGGCTCATGCCGAACATCTTTATGATGCCCTGGTCTGTGCGGTCGATGCCGTCCTTGGTGCGTCCGTTGCGCTGTGCTATCCAGACGGACTCTCGCTGCTCGGTGATGGCGTGGCGTATGTAGCGCGAGAGGTGGAGCGATGACTTGTAGAACTCCTTTATGCTCCCTCCGGGGCGCTCTACGCGGAACATCTTGTTAGACTTGCCTATGTCTATGACGACAGGGTTCATCATGAGATTGGCCCCGAATGTGATTTGCGACGACTTGTGGCCTGCATCGACGAGGACGTTCTGCAGCAGCGAGGCGTCGAGCATGATGTCGCGGTGGTTGCTGACGAAGAGGTAGGGCGTGGCTGGGTCGAGGCGGTCGATGCCTGTGCAGGTGAATGAGGTGATGCTGTTGGCGATGATCTGCTTGTTGGCATGGTACATCACGCCCATCTGGAAGTCCTCGATGGTGTTGAAGCTGCGCAGCATGGCGCGCACTTCGTCGAATGTCCGGTCGGGGCAGACGTAGGATGCGAGAAGCGGCAGGGCAGAGCTTGTGGCTATGCGTTCCATTGCGGCGGGTATCTCCTGGTCTGTGTAGGGCCGGATGTCTTCAAATTCCTGGTTTGTCATATCTGTCATATAGTTTTCTGCTGTTGTTTCTTTGGCCAAGGCCCTGTTCGGCCTTCAGCCGCTTGGGGCGGTCTGCCTGGCGGAGGGCAATGGGCGGGGCGACTGCCCTGCCGCCCTACTTGGCGGCGAGCACGGCGGCGAGGTTGATGACACGTGTGCCTTCGGCAGCCTTCATGGCGGCGGCTTCGCTTTCGGCATAATGCACATGGAGATTGGGCGGGAGGGGTTCGCAGGCTGCCGCCAGCGCGACTGCGTCGGCATCGGAGGCATAGGAGCGGACTTCCGTCTTGGGATGGACGAGGGCGAAGAGGAGCGGGAACTGCCCGTTGCCGGCATTGACCACGGAGACTGTCTCGCCCGGCTCTGACGGCTCGTAGCCGTCGATGAGGCGGCTGAAGTCGTCATGCTCGCTGAGCATGCGGCGCGTCTCCTTCTCTATGCCTATGCCCTTATAGGTGTATTTGGCTATGATGTAGTGATGGAAATAGTGCGTTGTCTCCACCTTGCGGCGTATCTCCGCGAAGTGACGGACATATTCACTGTGGAAGCGGCTGGCCATCTCCTGATGCGTGGAGCCGAGAGCGGACACCTCTGCGGCGGGTATGCGCTTGCCCACTTCGACATAGACCTCGCCCCGCGAGGCGAAGCCGCTGCCCTTGGGCATGACGTGGCCGGTGCCGTGGATGTAGGCGGGCAGGATGTCGGCTCCTGTCTCCTGGGCAAGATAGAAGGCTCCCTTGTGGAATCGCTCAATGCGGCAGTCGGTGCGTTTGCCTTCGGGGAAGATGACCACGTTGTAGCCGTCGGCCACCGCCTTGCCCACGACATCCTTCAGCACGTCGAGAGGCTGGGCGACATTGATGAACCGCGCGAGGCGGAAGAGGGTGTGAACGATGGGATTCTTCCACACCTTGCCGCCCATGAGGACAAGCACCTTCGGGCTGAGGGCTAGGAGATAGACGGGGTCGAGCATGGACTGATGGTTGCAGACCATGACACTGCCGCGGCGGAACTCCTCCCCATACGGATTGCTGATGGTGCAACGCACGCCCCAGATATGGCTGATGTCGGTGTACATAGACCTCTGGATGACACGGTGGAACCACGCCTGGCACGCCTCGCGGCGGCCGGGGAAGAGCTTTATGGCATAGCCGAAGACGCAGCCGTAGCACAGCTGGAAGAGATAGACGGCAGCGCAGTAGGTGATGCGGATGACCTGCTCCAGCGTGACGGGCGTGCGCCGCACGCCGCTTTTGTTGCGCACAAGCCAGCCGAAGACGAGAGGCGGCACGACCCATGCCATGAGCACTACGGTCAGCATGCCCACTATCGTCACCTCCGCGAGAGAGTGGAGAGCGGGATGCCTGGCGACGATCAGAGAGCCCATGCCGATGAACATGATGAGCGCGGAGATGACGATGCTGTTCTTGAACGAGGGGAGGAGCTTCTTCCGGTAGGCATACTCGTTGATCAGGCCGTCGGTCATGAAGATGGTGTAGTCGTCGCCCTGGCCGAAGATGAAGGTGGCGAGAATGACATTGACAATGTTGAACTGCATGCCGAAGAGGTGCATGATGCCGAGTATCCATATCCAGCCGAAGGCCATGGGCAGGAAGGCCATCACGCTCAGCTCTATGCGTCCGAACGAGAGCCAGAGGAAGATGAAGACTATGCAGCCGCATGCGAAGCCGATATAGTTAAAGTCGTCGGAGAGCGAATTGGCCACGGCGCTGTTCATCCCGACGAAGTCGAAGGCGTAGCCCTCCTCTCCCAAGGCGGCATTGAGCCTCTCCTCGAGCTGTCTCTTGTCCTTCGACTGCGCGTCGATGACATCGACGACAGCGCACTGGCCGGTGCTTCTGCTGAACGAGCTGTCAAAGAGCACGGACTTCAGGGGCAGGAAATGGTCGAACGGCTGCGGCTCATAGGCCTTTGTGACGATGGAGCGGAAGTCGTCAAACGCATCGCTGCTGAAGCCGTGAAGCGGAGCCTTCTGCGCGAGCTGAGCGAGGACAGCGTCGCGATGTCTCTCCCAGAAGCTATTCCACCGCCTGATCTTCTTCTGCTGCTCGGCAGCAGGAGCGATGAAGGAGGTGACGTCGGAGCAGGCGTTGGCCGCGCCTTCGCTCTTCAGGCTGTCGAGCAGGGGCGAGAGACGCGAGCGGCGGCTCAGGGCCTCATCCCACGTTGAGCCTTCAGTCACGACATAGACATTGGCCGTATCGCTGACTCCGGCCGACGCATGTAGCTCGGAGAGGAGCTGCGTCTGCTGCAACGTCATGTAGTTGATGTGGTGCATATTGGCGTCAAACGATATGCCGAGGCTGAAATATCCAAACACCACGGTGAGCGCAGCAATCACCCACATCAGCCAGCGATGGCGGTCGGGCGACATCGACGAGATACGCCCGAAGGACAGGCGCTCGCCTCCGGCCGGCACACGGCTCTTTACCAGATGGGGCAGGAAGACAAGCACGAAGACGATGGTGCCTATGAGCATGAAAGCTGCAAAGAGGCCGAGGTCGCGCAAGGCAGGCGCATCGAGAGGCATGAGGCTGGCGAAGGCGCCGACGGTGGTGACATTGCCGATGAGCAGAGGCGACACCATCTCCTTCAGGACCTCGCGGACTGTGCCGCCATGGTCTGTGTGGGCGATGAAGTGCAAGGGATAGTTGACGGCTATGCCTATGATGATGGAGCCTATGCCCAGCACGATGAGCGACACGTCGCTGCGCAGGACAGCTATCAGCCCCATGGCAAAGAGCCATCCGAAGACTATCGAAACACCAATAAGAAGAAGATTTTTCACCCTCCTGAAAGAGAAGACAAGCAGCAGGAGGATGAGAGTGACGGCTATGGAAATAGCCCACTGGCTGTCTGTCTTTATCTGGCTCGCATTGCCTACGGCTATGACCGGCGAGCCTGTCGCTGCCACCTCCACGCCTTCGACGGCATCCATCGTGGCACGGGAGACGCTGTCAACATAGGCGACAAGCTCCGCGTTCCTGGCCGACTCCATGCCTCCGTAAGGCGAGGTGAGCATGGCGAGGGCATAGCGGCGGCCGGAAGTGAAGATGTAGCCGTTGTCCATCTCGAACGGCATCGTGCGCTGACGCTCCTGCAGCCGCTGCATCACAGGAGAGAAAAGAGACAACGGGTCGTTGGCAATGCTGGACGTGAAGAAGCCCGTCGCGGGCATCATGACGGTCTGGACATCTTCGGCAAGGGCCTCGTCAACATAGTCCGGGCGGGAGAGCAGCTCCTCCATGCGGGCGTAGTCGGACTCCGCAAGCATGAGGGGCATGTTGGAATAGATGAAGTCCGTCACTCCGGCATACTTCTCGTAGTCCACCTGAGTCACCACGTCCTTGACATGGCGGCTGCCTGAACCGGACCGGAGCTTCAGGGCAAACGTATCGACCGCCTCGGCAAGACGGCCGGAATGGTCTTCGCCACTGCCGTCTGCCGCCTTGAAAAGGGCGATGATGCGCTGGCCGCCCGAGATGTCCTGATAGAGCGTGACGGCCTTCTGGTCGTTGCCGCTCATGGGAAGAAAGTCATAGATATTCTCGTTGTAGCGCAACGAGGACACCATAGCCAGAAGCACGGCTATGAAAAGAACAAGCAGACCCATGCACAAACGGCGTCTGCGCTGGAGAAAATCATATATTTTAAGAAAAAAAGAAATCATATGTTTCGTAGCTGAGGCATCGCGCCTCTGTTATTGCAGGCAGCCGCGCTGACGCTGGCTGCCCTGCATCTGACATGCGGCGGCCGGGCCTAATCCTTCGTGCCGAGCAGGCCGTGCAGCCAGGCGAGGAAGCGTTCCTTCCACTGTATAGCCTCATCGGTGGTCTTAGCTGCCGTAGCACCGAAGCCATGTCCGCCCGTGCGGTAGTGCTCATACTGGTGGGGGATGTTGTGGACGGTGAGGGCGGAGTCGAGAAGTTCTGCATTATGGTAATGGACGACGGGGTCGTCGTCGCAGTTCATGAGGAAGACGGGAGGACAGCCGGCAGGCACATGATGCTCAAGCGACAGGGAGTCGCGCATCGCCTTCGACTGGAACTCCCCGAGAAGCCCTCTCCGCGAACGCTTGTGGGTGCAGGGATGAGTCATGGAGACGACAGGATACATCGGCGCCACGAAGGCCGGCTGCTCGTCTGTTCCTGCCAGCTGCTCGGCGGCGTACATGACGAGATGGCCTCCTGCCGAGAAGCCCATGCAGCCTATGTTCTCCGCCTTGAGATTGTAGTCTGACGCCGATGCGCGCACTTCGGCGAAAGCGCGGCGCAGGTCGTTGAAGCCGGCGGGGAAGCTGCGGCCTGCCCCTCGTACATGGAAGGCGAAAGCCCCCCACCCTCCGTGGCTGTACTCCAGCACGAAGGCGGCGATGCCGTTGGCGCACAGCCACTCTGCCACGCCTCGTCCCTCTGTGGCCTTGTCAAGCCAGAAATAGCTGCCGCCGGGACAAACGATGACGCCTGCGCCCGTAGGATTCTCTTCAGGGATGTATGGGGTGAGCTTGTATGCGGACACCCTCGCTGCCGCAAAGGCCAGCATGAGGGCTAAAAAGATTCTCTTGGTCATTGTGATGCGGAATGTTCGGATTGGGTTACGGGATGCCGGCTCAGAGGCTCTTGGACACGAGGCTGTCCAAATCGCGGAAGAAGGCCAGCTCAAGTCCGCCGATGCGTTCGAGCATGTCGCCGAGGTCGTCGTAGGTATAGCTCTCGCCGGCTCGCCGCTTGCAGATGCGCGAAGCCTTGTAGGCGAACTCGCGCCACAGATCGCCAATCTCCGTGATGCGCTGCGAGAAGGCGTTCAGCTCTGTCAGTCCGGTCGCGGCGGAAGCCTCCTGGAGGAAGGCTCCGTACATGAACCTGAAGCCTGCGCCGCCTGTGCCGATCTCCTCAAGCATGCGTATGAGCTGCGCGAGGTTGAGCATGGCGCGCCGCTTGCCCATCTTCTGCTCCCACCTGCGTATCCTGCGGGAGAGATAGATGATGCCGCGTGCTCCGGCGTACGGCACGAACTTCGGGGTGAAGGCCATATTGCGGCACGTCTTGCGTATGGCCCTGAGGATGAGTGGCGACAAGTCCGGGAGCTGCTCAGGCATGGACTTTATCCAGTACATCTGCCCGAGGAGAGGATAGGTCCCGCCTTTTGCGAAGCGCACCTTCAGCAGGTCCCTGCGGCTGATGGTGACCTTCTGCGTCGCGTTGGAGTCGAGCACGGCGTAGTCGCCAGTCTGCTCGTCCTTGCCGATGATGCAGATGTTGTGCCCGTTGAAGTGAAACCTGTACTCTATGGGCATATAAGGCAGATAGTACATTCCCACGACACAGGCGACAGGCTTCTCTTCGCGGAGAAGCACGTCGTCCATGGCCGCCATGGCCTTGTCCTTGCTGAGATAGCGGCGGCTCTCTGTCTTTATGCCCAGCAGGCGCGTGATGCGCTTGAAGAGCACGCCGGGGAATGTGCGGAATGTCGTCACCGGCATGCCTGACATCTTCACGAACGGCAGATGGCAGAAGAAGAGTCCGCTGGCAAGCCCGAAGATCATAGGCTCTGACATGTCCACCCCGTGATAGCGCAGCAGGGTGGAGATGGCCCCGTTCTCGCAGTGGGCGGTAGGGCGATGGCTCAGATTCAGTTCCATAATCGGGCTTTTCTACTCTGGTATTCGTTTCAGTTCGTCTGCATCAATGCGCAGCGTATCGGCATAGAGGGCAACGGTTTCGGCATCAAGCCTCCCGAAATGCTCCGGCTGGAGATGCTTGCGTATCTTGCGCTTGGAGATGCCCGTATAGTCTGAGAGCAGCTCTACGGTCATGAGATTGCGCACCATGTGATACTCAAGAGGGCTTGTCTCCCCCTTGCGCACACGTTCCAGGACCTCGTCACACTGCTCGTAGATGTCATCCATCATCACCTCAAGGGCATCGTTCTTGGGCGACCATCCGTCGCTCATCACCATTTTGTACTGCCCGTCTGCATCGACAGCGTAGTCAACGTCTCTTACGACTGTCCCGGCAAAATACTTCAGGTCTTGCGGCACTTCTTCAACTTTCATTTCACTTGTTCTTGCTTAGTCTTCTTTTTCGTCAGGGAGAGCGCTCGTCCGCGCCTTCGCCAGCTCTGCTGAGCAGCTCCTCGCTGCACGCCGGCTGCCATGTGGGCCGGCCGCCGTCAGCAGACGGTGAGATGGCAGTAGCAGTAGGAGAAGCGGGCGCTCTCGGGAATCATCATCAGTATTCGCTGTCCCCTCTTCAGACTTCCCGCGCCCAGCAGCTCCTCTATCATCGCAAAAGCGGAGGCAGAAGCGATGTTGCCGACGTAAGGAAGATTGACAAACCACTTCTCCTCAGGGAAGAAGAAGCCCCTCTGCCTTGACTCAGAGAGTATCTTCTCCTTGAAGAACATGGAGGAGAGATGCGGGAGGAACCAGTCGATGTCGTCAGGCGTGAACTGATGCTTCTCTCCCAGCTGCAGCAGGAAGTCAATGCCTAAGGGCACAATGTGTTCGGACAGCATGCGTGTGTCCTGCTTCAGCGCGAAGAGCGACTGCGAGAGCCACTCGCTCTCAGGGAAGAGTGTCCACCCCCTGACACTGCCGTCAGCGTCCTTCTCGCCTCCGGCATACATGCAGGTCTCCTTCGTATTGGCGAAAGATGTGACCTCTATCCAGTCCACACGCAGGGAGAGACGCTCTGGGGCAGGCTTTCCCTCGACGAGGAGAGCATAGGCTCCGTCTGAAAGCATCCACCTCAGGAACTCCTTCTCAAAGGCAAGCATCGGCTGCTTCTCCAGCTGTGACAGACGTTCTGACTCCTGCTGGAAGTATGAGGCGCGCATCCATGCAGAGAGACGTTCTGAGGCTGACGCCACGGCTTTCTTCTCCGGGTCGAGCTGCACTGCCATGCACGCATATTTCAGAGCCTGGACTCCCGTGCAGCACGAGCCGGCGAAAGAGACCACCTCAGTGTTGCGGCTGCCGCCAAGCTCGCCGTGGACCATGCATCCGTGGGAAGGCATGAGCTGCTCCGGCGACGCAGTGCCGCAGGCGATGAGGTCGATGTCGTCAACGGAAAGGCTCTCGTCCATCAGTCCGCGTATGGCATTGGCCGCCATCTGGACATTGGTGTGCGTGACGTTGCCGTGCTTGTCCAAAGCATAGTATCTCTGTTTGATGCCATTGCGGTTCAGCACTATGGCACGTGCCTTTGACGGTCTGCCGTCGATCATGCCGAGATATGTCTCCATATCTGCGTTGCTCACCGGCTCATTAGGCATGAATCTGGATGATTTGGTTATGTAAACTTCCATGTGTAGTTGCTTTTGTTTTTTGGCTGCCAGGCTCAGCCTGACATTATACTGAATCTGCTCAAGGCCTCTGCCCTCTCACTTGTGCGTGGCCATACGGCTCTGTGAATGCACGAAACGGCTGCTGCGGGGAGACATCCTGCCTCATCTGCCGCCATGGCGCGCAGGCTGCATTCTGTCCGCAGGGCGTCACACGCCGCAGTCCTTGTGCCGGCTGCCGCCGCCTTTGTGCAGAGGCCAGGTGAGCCAGAAGACTGCCTGGCCTATCGGAGAGACGGCAAAGAGGACGAAGAGGAGATAGGCATAGAAGATGTCAAGCCGCCTTCGGCGTCTCGGGTCGCCCTGTCCGCCCCTGCGTCTGACGAAGCGCGCCCACAGACCGAACATCCGGTGGCCGGTCTTCTCCATGAAAACGACAGAGGGCTTATAGTCGATGGCGCCTGCCTGAAGCAGCCGCTCCTGCAGCCGGCTGAGCTTTCCGGCCTTGAATGTCTGGCGTATCACATCGCCGAAACGTGCCGCGAAGAGTATGTCCTTGTCTGAGACTCCGGCCTTGGAGAGGCAGCGCGAAGCGTCCTTCTTGCCATAGATGAGCCAGCGTATGATGGTGATGACGCTCACGAGATTGCTTGCCCTGTCCTGCAAGACGATATGTCCTGCAAGACGTGCTCCGGCTTCTGAGAGATAGGCTTTGACCTTGCGGATCGTCATCACCCACATGTTGCGGCAGACATTGACGAAAATGACATCGCGGCCTGACAGATAATGCATGACCTGCCTGTCTGTGAAGAACGACTGCAGAGGCTGCGACGGCGAGAGGAACCACGACTGTCCGACAACCATCACGAGGTCTGCGTCGGCTATGTCGGAAAAGTCTATGCTCCTGATGCCGGCAGAGGGGGTGATGCCGAGGCGTGTCTCAGGAAAGACGTCGAAGAAGGCGTGGCGGCTCCAAGGGAAGGGATAAGGCGTCAGCGGGACAATCTCCTTGCAGATGACATGGCTGCCGTCATCTGCCTCCTCTATCGGACGGCAGACGGACTTTGCCGCCTCAAGCGCCTGGCCGGTCTGTGTGTAATAAAAGACTGCTATTTTCATGCCTGTTTCCGTTACACTGATTTCAGTTGTGCAAATATCTCGTCTGTCGTCAGGACCTCAGCGCAGGTCATGAAGCTGCCTGCAATGACGCCGAGCATGCCGTGGCATATGATGCTCTGTCCAGTAAGGAGAAGGTTCGGGATGCGCGTCTTGGAAGAGACAGTCCCTGCTCCTAAGGCGTTGACCTCCTTTGCCACACCGTACATTGCGCCGTCAGGAATGCCGGTATAGTCATAGTATGTCAGCGGCGTGGAGGTGTAAAACTTCTCTATGCATCCCTTTATGCCCGGCACAGTCTCCTCAAGTGCGCTGATGGCTTTCTCCGCCTTGTTGCGCTTGAACTCCTCGTAGTCCTCGCCGCGGCGGCCGATCTCTGTGCCTAACCAGCGCCGCGTCTCGTCAAAGCTCATGTATGTCAGAATCTCACCCGTAAGCGCAAACTCCGGATTCGCCTCATGGCAGAAGTGCATATAGAGGAGGCTCTTCGGCCATGTCGCATCATCATACTTCTCACAGCCCCATGTCTTGTCGCCGCGATAGCAGTAGAGATTGCTGTTCATGTATCTCACCGTGTTCTTGCGGAACTTCAGATAGACGGTGAAAGCGGACGTAGTGTTGCGCAGATTCTCTATGCGGCGGCGGTATGCCGGACGGAATCTGTGGCTGTCCACAAGCTCCATGGTGCAGCTGGGATGTATCGCGCTGATGACGAGGTCTGCCGGGAAGCGCTCCCCGTCGGCGGTGATGACTGCTGTGGCCGAGGTCTCGTCACACTCCACCTTGACAGCCTTCCGTCTGACAAGCACCTGTCCGCCCATGCCGCGTATCGATGCCGCGAGCGAGTCTGCCACCATCCCGCTGCCGCCCACGATGCGGAAAGCGCTCTGATTGTAGAAGTCCGTTATCATGGCATGAGTGGAGAACGGCGTGCGGTCCTTCTCTCCGGCATACAGAGGAAGCACGCCTGCAAGGACCTGACGCAGGCACTCGTCGCTCACCGTGCTGTCAATGACATCATTGACACTGCGCATCTGATACTCCGCATTGATATTGACATCGACATTACGGTTGAGGGAATGCATGTAGGACGAAGAGCCTACAAGCTTTATGAGGTCATAATAGCGATAAAGCTCGTCACGGCTTTGCGGAAACTGGCGGCACAATGTCTCGACGAACTCCTCTCTCCCGTTGGCGAAACGATAGCGTTCGCCCTGAAAAGATACAATGTCATAGCCTGCCGGGTCGAGCCTCATCAGACGTATGTCCTTGTCAACGCCAAGATATTTGAGCATCGTGTGCAGCGTCTGGCCGGGGTCGGCGCTGCCTATATAGTGCATACCTGTGTCAAAGACAGCATCTCCTCGGCGGAAGCACTGGAGGCATCCGCCGACCTGGCCGCCCTGCTCAAGGACCGTAACCTCATATCCGTTCCGGGCGAGGATACAGCCCGTCGAGAGTCCGCCGAGACCACTTCCTATTATGACACACTTCTTCATTTTCAATTTGTTTGATATAGCATTATTCCCAACAGCCTGGCCCGGGATGCCGTCTTCAGCCACGGGGAGGCTCTTGCCGTTCCGCCTGTTCGCTCTGAAGGCTGTCAGACTCCGCTTTCTTCGCCACGTACAGCCGATGCATCTGCTTCGTCATGTCGCGGTAGCCGGGGCAGCCTGCTGGGTCATCCCTCTTCACACGCGGCATCACTTCAACTGTGAGATGTCCGGGATGCAGATGGAAGGACTTCTTGGGAAGCACCTTGCCAAAGCCGTCGATAAAGACCGGGACGATGTCCAGCCCTGTCTGCTCCGCAAGATAGAACGCGCCGCGGTGGAAGCGCAGAATGCGTGTATCTTCAGAACGCGTGCCTTCGGGGAAGACAACGACCGAATAGCCTTTCCGCACCTTCTCCTCAATGCTCCGGGTCATCTGTTCTGTCTCCGTCACCGGGAAATAGTCGGCATAGCGGATGATGATTCCGTAGAACGGATTTCTCCATACCCATCCCTTTGTCAGAATGATAAGATGGGGCGTCAGCATCATGACGGCCATGAGGTCGATGTGCGACTGATGGTTGCAGACAATGACTGCCGGCTTCTCGAATGTCTCGCCATGGGGATTGCTGAACGAGAACGTCGTGCCGGGAATATGGTTCATGACGTACCGCGCACGGCGCTGAAGCCGTCGGTGGTAGCGCAGCTTATGCTCGTCTGACGCTCCTCCAAGCGTCAGGAGGACAAAGCCATAGACTGTCAGCTCAAATGCGGTAAGCAGGAAATAGCTGAACGAGAAGACGGTGTAGACGGTCTGTCTGAGTATATATATAGGTCTGCTCATCTGAAGGCTCGCTTTATGGTTCTGCCCAGTCGCCGGGGAAGTCCATAGACCAAGGCCCCGACGCAGAGCACGGTGTTGAGAATGCTGATGCGGAAGAAGTCGTAGCCCGGGCGGAAATGTGAGACGCGTTCTTCTGCCGGCGGATAATAGACTCTGACCGGCACTGACGTGACCTCCACTCCTGCCCAGGAGGCAAAGACGAGCAATTCAAGCTCTGCCTCATAGCGTGACGTGATGAGGCTCATGCCGCGCAGTGCGGAGAGCGTATAGAGGCGGTAGCCGCTCTGTGTGTCAGGAAGCCGCACGCCTGTCTGCAGCCGGAACCAGAAGTTGGAGAAGCGGTTGGCAAAGGTGTTCTGCTGCGGCATGTTCTCCTGCGTGAGATTGCGGCTGCCTACGATGATGCCGCGCGGATTGGCGGCCATGGCTCCGAGGAGCTGCGGGATGTCTGAAGCATAGTGCTGGCCGTCGGCATCGATGGTGACAGCATGAGTGAATCCCATGTCCATGGCCTTACGGAAGCCGGCGACGAGGGCATGACCCTTGCCTCTGTTGCTGCCATAGGCAACGACAGTCACCTTCTGCGGCAGCATCTTCAGAACGTCTGCCGTGCCGTCTGTACACCCGTCATTGACGACAATGACATCCTCACAGAAGGCCATGACATCTTCCACAACCTGGCGGACAGTGCCGGCATTGTTGTAGGTGGGCATGATGACGCAGATTCGTGCGACAGGGGCTTCACTGCTTGTCATATCTCAAAGAGAGTTTGGCAAAGATGTCTTCGCTCCCGTCCGTCACTTTCACCATGACACGCAGCTGCCTGCCATCGCATGAGGGCTTGGAGAAGACGAACACCGGCGTGTCTTCCGGCGTGATGGGTTTCACGAACTTGATGTTGTTGGCAGCAGAAAGGATGAGTCTTCCGCCTGTCTTCCGCTCGATAATCTCCGTGGCCATCTGCACGATACAAACGCCGGGCGTTATGGGATTGCCCGGGAAGTGTACAGCATAGATGGTGTGCGCAGGATTCAGACGTATCCTGCATATATGCTCTTCTCCTGCGGACTGCTCTGCCTCTATGAAGAAAAAATCATCAATAAGTCTCATGGATAGTTTGTCATCGGGGTGAATGTATAGTATATCTTATATCTGTCATTGCTGACTTTGACACTGCCGTCCTCTGCTGCCGTGACTGTGCGGCAGCCTTTGGCGGCACTTGTCTTGGCGAGCAGATGAGGGATCATGAAGGCCAGGTCTGCCCTGAGGACCTTGCGTATGTACCATCTGTCGAGCGGCTTTATGAGGTTCAGGACCTTTGCCTTCTTGCTGTCGAAGGTGAAGTCAAAGGCTTTTACCCCGAACTCATTGACGACTGTGCCCACAAGGCTGCCGTCCGGGGAGAGTTCCATGATGCAGAGTCCTGTCATCTCTCTGCCCCTCACTGTCATGAGCATGCCGAACTCACGGGAGTCAACGCTTCGGACCACCTCTTCATCAGGCAGGCTGCAAGCCTCCTCCGCTGCTGCGGCGCTTATGGTGTCGGCCACTGACAGGGGCGAAGCGCAGAGAAGCTGGCAGAGAAGCAGTGCAAGGCTAATTGATGTCAAATACCTTATCATTGATCTTCGTATTGGTCTTTACGTTGTTAAGCCTCACTGTCGTGACATCGCCCGTCTTCTCCTCCATCCTCACGCTGCTGACCATGGTAAGCCCGGAATTGAAGGTCAGCTCTATGAATTTGTACACCTGCTTCACCTCCTTCTTCTTCGGATACATCCGTGCGGAATAGGTCTTGTCCTTCTTGTACAGCTCCACCTGGAAGTCGGCGTTGCTCTTGAGGCTGCCGCCCGTCACGCTTTTGACTATCACATCCGTAATCTGGCGGAACATCTTGTTCTGCTTCACGTCAATGTTCTGCGTGGATTTGGACGACTTTATGCGCACCTTGTCTCCATTGAGCACAAAGGTGTAGTCGTAGGGCGAAGTGTATTGCCAGCGCAGCTTGTCAGGACGGCGAAAATACATGATGCCCTTGGAGACCATCTTCTTGCTCATCATCTTCATGCTCTTTGTCTGCTCAAAGTCGCACTGCATGGATGTCATGGCCTTGGCGGCCTTGTCCATGCGTTCAATCACGGTCTTCTGCTCCGCTGTGGACAGTTTTGTCTGCGCGCTGACGTTCAGCGACAGGAGGGATATGAGAAGGATAATAGTTGCTTGCTTCATTCTGTTATTATTTTAAGGTGGGGTCTGCCAGTTATTGACACTGCTTCGTACAGACAGGTGCCCATCCGTTTCATAACCCCGCAGCAAAGCTACTTGGCTATCAGGACACAGCCTGTGAGTATGAGGAACACTCCTATCCACCTTGTGAACGGTATCTGCTCGTGGAAGAAGACTATGGCTGCAATCATGCCCATGACATAGCTGAGGCTCACCATCGGATATGCCATGCTGAACGGGAAATGCTTGATGATGTACATCCACAGTATAGAGCCGGCTCCGTAGCAAAGGCCGCAGCTGGCGAACTGCCAGTTGAGGAAGAGCCGCCGGAAATAGTCGCACGTCCATGAGAAGTCTCCGGCCTTCGCCAGTCCGAACTTCATAAGCACCTGGCCTCCTGACAGAAGCATGCTCTGCAGCAGCGAGACGGATAAGAGCTTCAGCATCATAAGGCTTTCAGTAGTGTAAACGAGAACTGCCTGCCTCCTGTATGATTGGCAAGGATGACTGCCTTGGGCGAGCTTATGCCGTCCGGCAGGTTCTCTGCATCGGCTTCATGAATCAGGTGTTCGGGTATGATGCCTTCTGCGAGACAGTGGGCAGCGGCATACGCCCCGAATGCTGAGGCGGTGAAATTCTCTCCGAAGACATGCTTGTACCATAGCCTCGGCTTGTCTCCGAACAGCTGCTCTGCAACCATGTCATACGGCGCGTCGTTCTCCTCATTGCCGTTTCGGCCTGTCATCACGGCGGTGATGCCGTCCATGGACAGTCCTGCCTTGCCCAGCATCTTGAGCACCGCCTTGCGCAGGACAGCTGCGTCTCGGCTGTTGGACACTGTGATGCCCGCCATCTCACAGAGCGTGGAGGCAGACCGCTCTGCGGAAAGCATCATCGAGACAGCCACTTCTCCGCATGGCACCATGCCTTCCTTGCCTACGTAGCCTGTCTTCTTCAGCAGCTCGTAGTAGGAATCGACCATCTCTTCGTGGCCTCCCACAAGAGCCGTGGAAATCTTGCCCAGCTGCATCTGCATCCATGTGTCAAGGAGCGCGAAGTCGAAACTGAGCGTCCCGTGTGAGTAGGTGGTATTGTAGCCGTGCTTCTTTGTGTAGATGCCCAGCGCTGAGCTGACGGTGTTGTGAGTGGACTGCATGAAGTGGGTGGGGCTTACGGTCTGCTCGCCCTCTTCTGCAAGAGCCTTGAGGATGCGCTCCGTATAGTCAAGGCAACCGGTGCTTGTGCCGGTGACAATGGCATCGGGGTTGTCGATGCCGGTGTCTTTCATGACCTTGAGAGAGGTGACGAGGGCACGTTTCATTATGTTGCTCATGCGCCGTGCCTCATTCGGGGCCAGATAGTTGCGGAAAGACGGCGGGACAGCATGAACATATGGCTCTGCATGAAACACAGGACACACCATCCACTGCTGTGAGAGCGGCTGCTGCATGGAGATTTGCTCCGCTGCCTGTATGTATATTCTCTTTTGTGTCATATTGCTCACGCGTCGTGTCTTGAGATGATGATGGAGGAGTCATTTCCTCCAAATCCGAAGGCATTGCTGAGAACGTGCTTCATCTCCCGGCGCGGATGAATGTCCGTGACCGGCATGATGCCTCCTTCTATCGGTGTCGTCCAGTTGATGTTAGTCGGCAGGAACTGATGTTCGAGCGCGAGAATGCATATCACTGCCTCAATGCTGCCTGATGCGCTGGTGGTATGTCCTGTGAATGACTTGGTGGAAGAGACAGGCGGTATATCGCTGCCGAAGACACGTCTGATGGCTCTGCCTTCGCTCTCGTCATTGTTCTGCGTGCCCGTTCCGTGAGCATTGACATAGTCGATGTCAGCAGGATTCAGGCGTGATACGCGCAGCGCCTCTTCCATCGCCATGGTCGCGCCGTCGCCGTCTGGAGACGATGCTGTCTGGTGAAAAGCGTCACAAGCATTGCCGTAGCCGCTGAGGCGGCACAGCGGCTTCACTCCTCTCGCCATCGCCGAAGACTCTGTCTCCATGACAAGATATGCTGCCCCTTCGCCCAGATTAAGTCCGGCGCGGTCTCTGTCAAAAGGCCGGCACTGCTGGTGGTCGAGTATCATCAGCGTGTTGAAACCGTTGAGATGGAATGCCGACAGGCATTCTGCGCCTCCTACCACCACTTTGTCGGCAAGTCCGCAGCGCAGCATGTTGGCTCCGGTGATGATGGCGTTGGTAGCTGAGGAGCATGCGGTGGAGACGGTGGACATCGACGCGAAGTCGCCAAAGGCAGCAGCTATCATCTCCGTACACTTCGCACAGCTGTATGTCGCAATGAAGGCTGCCTCCTCGCCGCAGTCCTTCTCCTCTGCGTAGTGCTGCTCCCTGAGGTCCATCCCGCCCACAGTGGTGGACGAGATGAGATGCACCTCGCCAAGGTCATCGCTGCTGAGCCGCGCCTCGTCAAGGGCTTCGCGAAGCGCAAGACGGCCGATGAGCGACGTGCGAGAGTGGAAGATGGTGTCTTCTGCGCCAAGCATCAGCTTCATCTCCTCATTGCTGAGCTTCACCTCTCCGACAGGCAGCTCCCCGTGGGAGGACTTGAGATGTTTCATCTCTCCTATGCCTGTCTTCCCCTGCAGAAGCGACTGCAGCGTCTCAGACTTGCCCACTCCTATGGCTGAAACGATTCCTGCACCGGTTATGTATATCGGCTCTACCATATATGTCACGCCATTACTTGTTCCTGTTCTCACTGACGAACTGTGCCATCACATCGACAGACCTGAAGACTTCCTTGCCTTTGCTCGGGTTTTCAAGTTTGATGCCGTATTCCTTCTCAAGAAGGACGATAAGCTCAAGCGCGTCAATGGAGTCGAGTCCGAGTCCTTCGTTGCCGAAGAGCGGTGCGTCGTTGTCTATGTCTGCTGGTGTCATGTCCTCCAGATTGAGAGCATCAATGATCTGCTGTTTGAGTATTGTTGTCAGTTCTTCCATAATTTTGAAAATGTATTGTTCTGTTTTCGTATCTATGTCTGTGTCATGCTGCGGGAAGTCGTCTGCGCCTTCGGGGCGCGCTGTCTCCTTCCTGGGCTCAAGAGAGCAGCAGGATGGCTGTCTGGCGGACTGCCTATTGCCTGACGAGCAGACGCAGATCGGCTGTGAAGTCGCTGTCTGACGGCGCGTCTATCCAGCCTGTCAGGAGCGTGCGCAGCTCTTGGTCGAAGAATGAGGTGAGGGCCACTTTCTCCGCGAGGCCATCATTCCGCTCAGGCAGGATATATAAAGAGGTCTCCCCCCGGAATCTGTTCCGCAAAGCTATCTCGCCCGTGACGATGTTGGGCAGCGTATAGACAAAGACGGAAGGGCTGGGATAGTAGTTCCCGCTGTCGGCTATACTCTTGTCGTATTCGATGTCTGAGCATATCGATGAGGCGCTGTTGAAGAACACCACTCCGCAGTCCGGCTTGTCCGTCTCCCTGTCTGTGCCCTGCTTTTGGGCTATGAGTTCTGAGGCAAGAAAGCCGAGGCGGCTGAGGATGTCCATCTTGTAGAAGCGGGGATAGTCTCCTACGTAACGTCTGTAGGCGTCTGTGAGCATCGCCTTTCCGGAGCCTTCTGTCTTCAAGACTTCTCCGTCGAGCGTGACGGACGAGGCTGTGACGATGACTCTGTGCGCTTCAGCGACTCGGCCTATGGCCTGCGGGCGGCTTCCGCTGTCTGCCAGGGTGAACGCCACGGCGCCGTTGCATCCTCCGAACCCGGAGATGACCTTGAGGAAACTGCGTTCTGACGTTGCTCGCTTCTGTGCGGAGACGCTGATTCTTCCCGACACGCCTCTCTCGCTGTAGCCTTTCGTCGGCAGCACCAGCCCGTCTTCAACGGCTCTCATTGTCATGATTGTCTCAAGCAGTCCGGCCGCTCCCATGGTGTGTCCGAAATATCCTTTCAGCGCGTTGGCTGGCACGTCTGACAGTCCTGCGCCTTCGATGGCCTTTGATTCCATCTGGTCGTTATACATCGTGGCGGTGCCATGCACATTGACGAGCGCGAGGCTCTCAGGCTTCATGCCGCCGAGGGCGGCAATCATTGCCGAGCGGCTTCCTGCTCCTGAGGGTGAGGGATTGGTGATGTGGAAGGCATCGTTGCGCACTGCTCCGCCTGTCATTGTCCATGCCGTGCCGCCGTGTGGCTTGCGGCTGAGTATGAGAGTGGCTGCGGCCTCGCCGAGATTTAGCCCTGTCCGTTCGATGTCAAACGGACGGCAAGGCTCCGGCGACAGAGCTTTAAGCGACTGGAAGCCGGAGATGATGAACTTCCCCTGCACGTCGCATCCTGTCACAATGACCTCATCATATATGCCAGCCATTATGAGCCGCTGTGCCAGCACCAGTCCTGCCACGCTTGAGATGCAGGCGTTGGATGCCACGATGGGTTCAGTGACGATGCCGAGATGGCGTGCTATGTTCTTTGCAGCTGCGGCCGGCGACGTGGCAGAAGGGTCTTTCTCCAGAAGCTCTATGTTGCCTTTGGTGGTGCTGACGACCAGCCCCAGCCTGTCTGACGATGCGCTGACGCCGGCAGCACGCATGGCGGAGCGGGCTGACTGTATGACTAATGACTCAAAGCGCGTCATGCCCTCAATGCTGATCTCCTGCCACTGCTCCTCGCTGAAGAGGGAGGCGACAAAGGCTTCGGGCAACCCCCATCTGCCTTCATGCAGTGCGAGGGCTGTGCGGCCGGCAAGGACAGCCTCATAGTTCTCGTCTGTCGTCTGTCCGAGAGGCGACAGGATGTTTGCTGACAATATGCGTATCATGAGTCACTTCGTCTCATCCGTAATTATTCTTTAAAGGAGGACTCTGCGCCGGCGGCCTGTGACGGCTGGCCTTGGAGTCCTTAAGCTCATGCTGTCAGAGCTGTCCCCATTTTCTTTTCCACTCCTCATAGAAGGGCGGATTGTCCCACACGAGCTGATAGTCGAGGTCCATGAAGACCTGCACAGAGCGTCCGGTGCAGTAGAGAGCGTCCGTCTCTTCGTCCCTGATTTCGTAGTCGAACACCACTTTAGCGCTCTCGGTAGGCCTGTAGGTGATGTCCACCCGCGGCTTGCTGCCGTAGAGTATGGGCTGCCTGTACTTGACAGAGAGGTCAACTATCGGGGCATAATACCCGTTGTCAACATATCCCATATACGTAAGCCCGTACTTCTCGCCGAAGAGTTCGCGCACGTCTTCGAAATAGAGAGGGTAGGCACCGTGCCATACGACCTTCATCATGTCTATCTCGGAGAATCTCACGTCGAGTCTCTTGCTTGCCTTCAGTTCTTTCTTCACAGTTCCTGTATTTTACTTTAGTGCTATCTTTATGCGTGCAGAGGCGACTGCCTCGCCCCCTGCTTCGACAGTGACGCTGGCGAGCGTGAGATGCATCACCTCCTCCAGAATCTCCACATGGGTGACGAGAGTCTCGCCGCATTCGGGCTGGCGCGATATCTCGCAGTTGCGTATGTCGCCTATGAATCCGATGCGTATGTCTTCGCCATGCAGGATATTGATGCATCCCATGCGTGCTGCACAGGACTGTGCCATGTTCTCAATAATGCCTGCCGGAGAGAATTTCCCTTCGTCGAGGAAGATATTGTCCTCTCTTATGGCAAACTCCATGTAGGCATCCTTGTCGTTGCAGCTCAATACCCTGTCCACCATGACGAATGGCGGACGCTGGGGTATGAGGCTGGTTATGTCTGTTCTCTCAAAGTCCATGCCTTCAGGCGACGTTTGACTCGATATAGTCATAGAACTGCGCGAGTGTCTTCACATTGGTCATTTCCTGCGGCTTGATCTTGAAGCCGAAGTTCTTTTCGACTATAACAACTATGTCAACGTAGTCAAGGCTGTCTATTCCCATGTCTTCCTTGAGTAGTGACTCAGGGAAGATCTTGTCCTCTTCGATTTCAAGGTCGTCTATGAGAAATGCCTTGACTCTTCCTTCAATTTCTGTTCTTGTCATGATTTTCTTGATTTTTAAAAGTGATTTATATTGCTTGTTTATTTTGCCCAAAAGTCGAAATAGTTGTACCATTGGGCTGGATACCGGCGCATGATGCTTTCGAGTTCGGCGACATAGGCTGCTGCCAGCTCTTCGGTCTGGCGTGCGCGCAGCGCTGTCTTGTCATAGTGCAGCGGCGTGACGCAGACGGTGTATTCAAGCGTCGATGTCTTCATCGTGTTGACGGCAAGCACGTCAAGGCCTCTCATCGTGGCCACGCTGAAGGGTCCCTTGGGGAATCTGGCTTTCGCTCCGAGGAGGTCAAGCTCTATGTACTTCGGCGAACCGTTGATTCTGTCTGCCGGCATGCTGACGGTCTCGCCTCTCCGCAGCGCGCTGTCTATCTCAAAGAGATGGCTCATGTCGGGGCGTATGGCGATCATGCGGAGATTGTTCCGCTCGAACATCTTGCTGCGGTTGTCCATCACCGTCGCTTTCTCGCCGGCATAGACAAGGGCGTTGAAGGTCTTTGTCTCTGCCACGAGCGTGTAGCCGGCTATCTCGTAGTTGCCGACATGCGCACTGAGCTGTATGAAGCCTTCGGGCTGGGCGGCGAGACGGAGGAAGTTCTCGTAGCCCACGAGCTTCGTCCTGAACCGGCGGCCTGCATACATGGCGAACTTGTCCAGCACGACCTGGGCAAAGAGGCAGTGGTTGGTGTATGTCTTCCAGGCAGACCTCAGCCTGCCGTATCCGTGTCTCTGCCTGAAATATCTGTAGATGATGCCTCTGCTCGGACGGACAGCAAGGCATACGGGCACGATAAAGATGGCCGAAAAAACGTATAGAATCCTTATGTCCACAATCTTCAGCATCGTGACGAGATGCCTGTGCATCCATCCGTTGCCGAAGGTCTTGCCTGTCCATTCTTGTGCCATCTGCTTCTGCTTATAGTTTGGCATAGGATGCCATGCATGTCTGCGGCTCGTCTGTCGGCCATGACATCCTTGTCACTTCTGTTTTTGGGATATAATATAAATATGTATATATGACCTGCCCGTTCTCCCGCCATGCCTGGGCTGTCACGTCTTCTTCAGGAGCTGCGCTGCCTGCAGACGGGCTGCCTGACGCTGCGTCCGGCCTACTGTCTGAGCCTGCAGACGACGATGGAGTGGCCTTGCCCGAGATTGTCATAGATGCGTTCTATCTCAAGCCCGGCTTCGCTGATGCACTTCTCGAGGTCTTCTGTGTTGTACATCTTTGAGTTGCCGTTGGCGATGCAGGTAAAGTAGAAGCTGGTCATCGTGAGGCAGAAGGCTGCCGGCTCGAAGCGCTGCCGGTCCCAGAGGGTCTCCATGATGTAGAGCCGGGTGTCTGCCGTCATCGCGGCAGTGGCTCTCTTGAGTATGCTGACGATCTGCTCCATGGAGAAGCAGTCGAGAAACTGCGACATCCAGATGGCGTCAAGTCCGCCTTCTCTCTTGGGGAAAGCGAGCTGCGGGTCGAGGAGGTTGATGCCGTATCCGGCTATGCGCTCTGCTCCGGGCTTGCCTTTGACATTCTCCTCCATGAGGGCTATCTGCTGCGGGAGGTCGAGAATGGTGACCGTGACCTCGTCATCGTAGTCCACGCAGCGCAGCGCCCACTTGCCTGTATTGCCGCCGACATCGTAGAGAGAGCGCACGCGGTGCTCGTCGAAGCAGATCTTCAGGGCTTCCGGGAATGAGGAGTCGCTGTAGAAATGGTCAAATCCGAACCACGCCTTCTGCACATTCTCGGGCAGCGAGGAGAGGCCTTCATACACAGTCGGCCAGTCGCCGAAGTGCTTCAGCCCGGCGGGATACCCTTCCTTGAGAGCTTCTTCGAGATGGAACATCCCCTCGTAGTTGACATCGTGGTTGAACTCCAGATTGACTCTCGTGGCAGGGTCGTTGAGCAGGAACCATCCTGTCTTGGAGATTGTGTAGCGCTCTGTCTCGGGGTCGATGAGCAGTGTGCCTATTGAGAGCGAGCCTTCAAGCAGGCACTTCACGGCATAGTCGCTGAGTCCGGTCGCTTCCTTCACCTCCTCACGCGTCATTCCGTCGCTGGCGTCGCGTATCATTTCGAGAATGCCCAGCTTCACCATGATGCGTGACACCTGGAAGGCCACAGGCCCCCATGCGATGAACTCTGCCAGACGCTGTGCCTCTCGTGCGGTCATGGGGTCCTTCGTGTATTTCTTTCTAAGAGATTCTGATAAGTTCATAATCACATTCTTTAGATTTCATCGCCGTCCTCTCCGACCCAAAGGTTGAAGTAGTTGAACCATTGCAGCGGATAGCGGTCAAGCACTTTCTCTATCTCTCCTGTATAGGCATCGGCAAGCTGCTGCCGCTGCACGGCCTTTGGCTGTGTCTTGTCGTAGGCGAGGGGTATGAAGCGCGCGACGTAGGTACGGGCATCTTTCTTCACAGAGACGACCATGACCACGTCAAGCCCTCTCGTCACGGCCATGGAGACGGGTCCACGGGCTATATAGACCGCATGGCCGTGGAGCGTGGAGATGATAACCTTCTTCTTGTTCATGTACCTGTCGGGGAAGACGGCCAGGATCTCTCCGTTGTCGAGCGCGCGTGCGATGTCGTCGCTGTGTGAGTCGCCGGCTCCTACGGGAATCATCTTCATGTTCATGTTTCCGAAGGAGGTTTCCCTGTATTCCATCAGCGACTCCTTCTCTCCTCCATAGACGAGTATGTTGCAGGGCTTGGGCACGGGGAAGGAGTAGCCTGTTATCTCGCTGCTACCTATGTGGGCATTGAAGTTGACGAGGGGTTCGGGCCGTTCGAGCATGCGGCGGTATTCCTCTTCTCCTTCTGTCTCAAGGGTGAAGCGCCGGCCTGCGTACATGGCGAACTTATCGACCACGGTCTGCCCGAAGAGGCAATGGTTGCGGTAGGTCGCCCACACTGACTTGAGCGCGCCGTAGCGCCGGCGGCTCCTGTAGTAGCTGTATGTCAGCCTTGCTCCACGGCTCACAAGGAGCGTCACCGGAACGACAAAGACATACATGAAGACGTAAACCGCACGTATGTCCACATGGCGCAATACGCCGATGAGCGTGCGGTGCATCCATCCGTTGCCGTAGCTGGCTCCGTCATGTCTCTTGTCTTTGCTCATGTGCCGGTCAGCGTTCTACTTTTATGTAAAGGTCGTGCCTGCGCTCATACAGCGTGACGCGGAACTTGTATGTCACTCCGGCTCCGCTGCGGCTTCTCGCTCCCTTGATCTTGATGGCCAGCTTTCTGCCGCGGAGGTTCTTGAGATTGTCGTCGTCGTATTCCTTGACTTCTTCATCGTCGTCCGGCTCTACGTTGCGCACTGTTCCGAGACGCACGAGCTTCTTGTTCTGCACGAGCGAGACAGTGGCTTCGAGAATGTGGTATGACGACTCGTTCTCGATGATGATCTTGTCGCGGATGTCAAGGTCGAAGGGCACTGTCTTGTAGATGATGGTGTTGTCTGTCTTGGCAGAGACGGCTGTCAGGAGGCAGCAGAGTGCCATGAGTGTCAGAAGGATTTCCTTTTTCATTGTCTTGGATATTGCTGTTGGTTAATGTCTGACAGAAGGGTTTCGCCCGCCGGCTCTTTCCGGCGGCAGTCTCGCGGGCTTTGCGCTGCACGCGCCAGATGCCGCGCATGACCTGGGCAGGAAGGCGGGCGCCTGCCTCTTGCGGTGCAGAAGGGGCAGGCTCAGAGTTTCCTTATGACGAGTGCGGAGTTGGTGCCTCCGAAGCCGAAGGAGTTGCTGAGCACAGTGCGCAGCTCTGTCTCCACGGTCTTGGCGGCGATGTTGAGCGGTGCGGAGTGTTCGTCGGGTGTCTCGAAGTTGATGTTAGGCGCCACGAAGCTGTTCTGCATCATTATGAGCGAATAGACGATCTCTGATGCTCCGGCCATCCAGCACTCATGTCCTGTCATCGACTTGGTGCTGGAAATGAGGGCGCGCTTGCCGTTGAAGATGCGGTTGAGGGCTATGGCCTCGTACATGTCGCCCTGCTGGGTGGAGGTGGCGTGCGCGTTGACGTAGTCTATGTCGTCTGCCGTCACGCCGGCGTCGTCCATGGCTCTTGTCATGGCTATGTAGCTGCCTTCGTCGCTCGGCTGTGAGATGCCGCCTCCGTTGCTGGAGAAGCCGTAGCCGCATATCTCGGCAAGGATGTTGGCTCCTCTCGCCACGGCGTGCTCATACTCCTCGACGACGAGCGCCGCTGCGCCGCCGCTCGGCACGAGTCCGTCGCGGTCGCGGTCGAAGGGGCGTGAGGACTTGGCCGGATCGTCCATGCGCACGGAGAAGGCGTTGAGCGCGTCGAAGGATGACATGGCGAACTTGTTCACCTCCTGCGCTCCTCCGCAGAGCACCACGTCCTGCATCCCATGCTTTATGAGGAGATAGGCGAGGCCTATGGAGTGGCTGCCGCTGGCGCATGCGGAGCTGACGGAGAAGTTCACTCCCTTTATGTGGAAGATTGTGTTCATGTTCATGTTCACCGTGGAGTTCATGCCTTGGAAGATGAGTCCTGACCCTATCATGGCAGAGTCATGCTTCTCGGCCATGATGGTGGCAGACTCCACGACGGCTTTTGCCGAAGAATCGTTGCCGAAGATGCATCCCACCTCGTTGCTGAGGAGATAGGCGTCGTCGATGCCTGCCATGGCGAAGGCGTCGCGGCTTGCCATGAAGGCGTACTCTGCCTCCTCTGACAGTCCCATGCGCATGCGGCGGTCGAGCAGCCCTTTCAGCTGCGGACGCTCCACGATGCCGGTGAGTCCAGAGCGGTAGCCGTAGTTGATGCGGTCCTGGTCGATGCCGATGCCGGACTTGCCTTCATAGAGTGACTTGCACACCTCGTCGATGGTTGTGCCGAGGCATGACCATATTCCCATTCCTGTTATTACAACTCTTTTTTCCATTGTTCCTGTTTTATGGCGGGGAGGTGTCATTACGCTTGGGAAAACAGACAACACTCCTTTTTTCATGTATTGCTTTTTGCCGGCTAATCGTCCTGCTGCAGACACGCTGCCGCTGAGCAGGAATCTGCTGTGACGACTGCGCTGACAGGGGCGCGCCGGGCAAACGACTTAGTTTTATTAAACAAATAACTTGTCAACTCATAACTCATCAACTCGTCAACCTGTCAACTCGTCAACTCGAATCATGTATATAGCCCTCCGTTTATGCTTATCACCTCGCCGGTGATGTATGACGCATGATCAGAGAGGAGGAATGTCACGAGCGCGGAGACTTCCTCAGGTTTGCCAAAACGGTTCATGGGCACGACCTTCTTGAGTTCCTCAACCGGGAGGTCTTTTGTCATGTCCGTATCGATGAAGCCTGGCGCAACGGCATTCACGGTGACGTTGCGTGGCGCCACCTCCTGTGCGAGAGCCTTTGTCGCTCCGATCAGCGCGGCTTTCGCTGCGCTGTAGTTTGTCTGTCCTGCCATGCCCTTTATGCCTGACAGCGATGCCATGTTGACGATGCGTCCTCCATGCCGCCGCATCATCATCTTCGTAAGAAGACGGCGCGTGACGTAGAAGAATCCGTTGAGTGAGGTGTTCAGCACGTCGTGCCAGTCGCTGTCTGGCATCATGAACATCATATTGTCTCTGCGTATGCCGGCATTGTTCACCAGATAGGCTATGTAGTCGCCTTCATGGGCGTTCTCCCACTGGTCGATGGCAGCCGTCACTTCGTCAAGGTTCCCTACGTTGAAGGGCAGGAGATCGGCATGGCCTCCAGCCTTTTCTATTTCTTCTTTCACTTCCTGCGCAGCGGCGCTGTTTGACTGGTAGTTTATTATGACCGGTATGCCTTGACGGGCTATGTCAATGCAGATGGCACGCCCTAATCCTCGTGAACCTCCTGTGACGAGTGCATATTTCATATTTTTTATTTAATAATGTGTATATATTCTTCAAATATTTTTACCTCTTTTAATATTTTTATGGAATAGTTGGGTGCAAAGTTACATATTTATTTATGTAAAACCAAAAGATTGGGATGTTTTTTGTATTTTTTTTCCTCTTTATGGGATGAAAATGCCCCATGAATGGGTGCAGAAGGCTTTCATCTGCGTATCTTTCCGTCTGTTTCTGCGTCATGTGCCTGCCACGGGGCTTCTCTCCGGCTCACTGCTTTTTCCCGTTCTGCCTCCCCTCAGGCGGCAAGGGTGCCGGCATGACGCTGCCGCCCGCGCCTTCGTGTGGCGGATATGCATGATTCTCCGAATGGCCGGCTACACCTCTTTCTGCAGGAGTGCCATGTGCATCGGCACTGTGAGCAGCTTGTCTTTCATTCCTGAATTGTAGTCTCCGAGTTTTGTCGCAAGACGGACATGGTATTTGCCAGGATGCTCAAGGACGATGCGCATGGTGTTATATGCGTCAACAATCACAACTCGGCATCCTGTATTGTTTAGTGGTTCGATGAACCAAGTAACTCATCTTCTCCCTAAATGAACTTTTGACAATATACTATACAACTCGGCAAACATCTTTTCAAGAATTGCATCGTCTGCCTTTTTCTCTTCCTCCGGGCGGTTAATATACCACTCATAATTTATTATAGACATCCCAGAAGTTATGCCAGAAGGGGCATTTTCAGTATGGATGAACCGAGTCCGACAGTTAGAGGGGTCAATAGACCTGTTCCCTGTGGATATAGGTTGCATCCCGGAGATCCAGTAAACAATATGGATGGCATAAGGTGCTTAACGACTAAAGAACGAAGCCTTATCCAAACCTTTCCGCAAGATTACATATTGGAACTCAGATGGCAAGTTGATCGGTCATGTAATCCTCTACGTCAATAGTCTCTTAACCCTATTTTATCGGTGGTATTTATAGAACCTACCTTAGAATATAGACAAAAGCCAGACACTCCAACGAGTGTCTGGCTTCGTTGTTTCCCGTTCGCTGCTCCGTGCGGGGCAGTGAATGGGGTGGGTATCAGTCGGCGAGTTTTGCCTTGATGAACTCGCGGTTGAGACGTGCGATGTTTGCAATGGACTCGTTCTTCGGACATACCGCCTCGCAGGCGCGTGTGTTGGTACAGTTTCCGAAGCCGAGCTCTTCCATCTTCATCACCATAGCCTTGGCGCGCTTTGCAGCCTCCGGCTTGCCTTGCGGGAGGAGTGCGAGCTGGCTTACCTTTGACGAAACGAAGAGCATGGCAGAGCCGTTCTTGCAGGCTGCCACGCAGGCTCCGCATCCGATGCAGGTAGCGCAGTCCATAGCCTCGTCGGCATCCTGCTTCGGGATGAGGATGGCGTTGGCGTCCTGGGCCTGTCCCGTGCGTATCGAGGTGTAGCCGCCTGCCTGGATGATTTTGTCGAACGCGTTGCGGTCAACCATACAGTCTTTGATGACAGGGAAACCGGCTGAGCGCCACGGCTCGACGGTGATGACGTCGCCGTCGTTGAACTTGCGCATATAGAGCTGGCAGGTGGTAGCGCCGCGCTCGGTCTTGCCGTGAGGCGTGCCGTTGATGTAGAGTGAGCACATGCCGCAGATGCCTTCGCGGCAGTCGTGGTCGAAGACAAACGGCTCCTGGCCTTCGTTGATAAGCTCTTCGTTCAGCATATCGAGCATCTCGAGGAAGGAGGTGTCGTCAGGTATGTTCTTCATCTCGTGCGTATCGAAGTGTCCCTTGTCTGTCGGACCGTTCTGCTTCCAGTATTTTATTGTGAAAGAAATATTCTTTGCCATGGTTGTAATATTTATTTATATAGAAAACAACTCGTCAATTAATTCTTATAATTACGAGTCTGAACCTTAATTATCTCATACTCAAGAGGTTCTTTGCTGAGAAGCGGAGCGGTTTCGTCGTTCTGCTGATACTCCCAAGCGCCGACGTAGAAGAAGTTCTGGTCGTCGCGTTTTGCCTCGCCTTCTTCTGTCTGGTGCTCTTCGCGGAAGTGTCCGCCGCACGATTCCTCGCGGTGGAGTGCGTCGTAAGCGATGAGCTCGCCCATGATGATGAAGTCGCGGAGGTGTATGGCTTTGTCGAGTTCGACGTTGAGACCGTCTTTTGTTCCGGGCACGAAGAGGTTGGTGTTGAACTCCTTGCGTATCTGCTTGAGCAGCTTGAGGCCTTCTTCGAGACCTTCCTTGGTGCGTCCCATGCCGACGTGCTCCCACATGATGTGTCCGAGTTCCTTGTGGATGGAATCGACGGAGCGCTTGCCTTTGATGTTGAGGAGGCGGTCCATCTCTGCGTCAACGGCTTTCTCTGCTGCATCGAACTCAGGCAGGTCGGTTGAGAGGCGGGGCCATATCTCCTGGTCGGCGAGATAGTTCTGGATGGTGTACGGGAGAACGAAGTATCCGTCGGCAAGACCCTGCATGAGGGCGGAGGCGCCGAGGCGGTTGGCACCGTGGTCAGAGAAGTTGCACTCGCCGATGGCGAAGAGGCCGGGGATGGTGGTCTGAAGCTCGTAATCTACCCAGATGCCGCCCATCGTGTAGTGGATGGCGGGGAAGATCATCATCGGCTTGTAGTATTGTATGCCGTCAACTTCCTGTACGAACTCGCCCGGGTTGACGTCCGTAATCTCCTCGTACATGTCGAAGAGGTTGCCGTAGCGCTGGCGAATCTCGTCGATGCCGAGGCGCTGGATGGATTCGGAGAAGTCGAGGAAGACGGCGAGGCCGGTGTTGTTAACGCCGAAGCCTTTGTCGCAACGCTCTTTGGCGGCGCGGCTCGCTACGTCACGAGGCACGAGGTTGCCGAAGGCGGGGTAGCGGCGCTCGAGGTAGTAGTCGCGGTCTGCTTCCTTGATCTCCCATCCCTGCTTCGTGCCTGCCTGAAGGGCCTTCGCGTCGTCGAGGTTCTTCGGAACCCAGATGCGGCCGTCGTTGCGAAGAGATTCGGACATGAGGGTGAGCTTCGACTGGTTGTCGCCGTGTACGGGGATGCAGGTGGGGTGTATCTGCACGTACGACGGGTTGGCCATCATCGCGCCCTTGCGGTAGCACTGGATGGCGGCGGTGCAGTTGCAGCCCATGGCGTTGGTGGAGAGGAAGTATGTGTTGCCGTAGCCGCCAGTGGCGATGACGACAGCGTTGGCGGAGAAGCGCTCCAGCTTGCCAGTGACGAGGTTCTTGGCGATGATGCCGCGGGCGCGGCCGTTGACAATCACCACGTCTTCCATCTCATAGCGGGTGTAGAGCTTCACCTTGCCGGCGTTCACCATGCGCGAGAGCGAAGAGTAGGCGCCGAGGAGAAGCTGCTGGCCTGTCTGGCCCTTGGCGTAGAACGTACGTGACACCTGCGCACCGCCGAAAGAGCGGTTGGCGAGCATGCCGCCGTATTCGCGGGCGAAGGGCACGCCCTGCGCTACACACTGGTCGATGATGTTGTTCGACACCTCTGCCAGACGATACACGTTGGCCTCGCGGGCGCGGTAGTCGCCGCCCTTCACGGTGTCGTAGAAGAGGCGATAGACTGAATCGCCGTCGTTCTGGTAGTTCTTTGCTGCGTTGATGCCGCCCTGGGCTGCGATGGAGTGTGCACGGCGCGGGGAATCCTGGATGCACAGGTTGATAACGTTGAAGCCCATCTCGCCGAGAGAGGCGGCAGCACTGGCTCCGGCAAGGCCGGTGCCGACGACGATGACGTCGAGCTTGAGTTTGTTCTTCGGGTTCACCAGACGCTGGTGTGCCTTATAGTTGGTCCATTTCTCTGAAACCGGACCTTCCGGTATTCTTGAATTCAATGTCTTTGCCATGATTGTCTGATATATGTTTTGCGGTTTGTGACGAACGGGACGGGGCCCGCCGTCAACTTATTTTAATGTGAACGCCACTGCCACCACGGCAAAGCCTGCCATGAGGATGGTGGTATAGACGATGCTTATCACTTTCCAACGGCAGAACCATGTCTTGCCGTTCCAGCCAAGTGTCTGCAGCGCCGACCAGAAGCCGTGGGTCAGATGGAACCAGATGGCTGCGAACCAGATGAGATAGATGGCGGTGTTCAGAGGGCTGCTGAATGTCTGCTCTATCCATGCGTAGCCGTCGCCAGGACCGTGCAGCGTGCAGTACTCCGCTGTGCCGATGAGCTCCTGGTACATCATGTTGTACCAGAAATGATACAGATGGAGCAGGAGACCGATGGCGATAATCAGACCAAGAACAAGCATGTTCTGGCTCGCCCACTCTACCTTTGCCGGCTTCTCTGTCACCTCGTACGAGTTTGTGCCGCGAGCACGACGGTTCTGGGCGGTCAGCCAGAAGGCATAGATGATGTGAAGCACTGCCAGACCGGCCAGACCGAGGGTCGCCACTACGGCATACCAGTTGGCTCCGAGAAACTCACAGACCATGTTGTAGCCTTCGGCTGAGAACAAAGCCACTACATTCATGCTCATGTGGAAGGTCAGGAAGAGTATGAGCGCCATGCCCGTTACTGACATAACTACTTTCCTGCCAATTGAAGAATTTAATAACCACATAAATTTTTTGTTTTTTTTGGTTTGTAATAAATATTAAGTTATTAGTTTTTCCAAATGTATCTGACGGCTGCGATTCTTGCCTTGCCCGTATTTTTATGGTTTGCGCACACGCACGGAATTTGCTTGCAAAATTAATAAATTATAGCGATTAATCAAAATAATTCGCAAAGAATTGAAAAATATTTCTTACTTTTGTACCAAATTTATCTGTAAATGAAACTTTTCTATGATGTCATAGTTATTGGCGGAGGACATGCGGGATGCGAAGCTGCTTGCGCCGCCGCCGCTCTCGGAGCCAAAACCTGTCTTGTCACGATGGATATGAACAAGACGGCGCAGATGTCATGCAACCCCGCAGTAGGAGGTATTGCAAAGGGACAGATAGTGCGAGAGGTGGACGCGCTCGGAGGAAGGATGGGTATCGTCACCGACAGGACGGCGATTCAGTTCAGAATGCTCAACCGCTCGAAAGGACCCGCCATGTGGTCGCCAAGAGCACAATGCGACAGGGGAAAATTCATCTGGGAGTGGAGACACCAGCTCGACATCACACCCGGACTCGACATCTGGCAGGACCAGGTGACGGAAATCATACCCGCACACAACGACAACTGCACAGCAGCGATGACCAACACACCGCAGTGGCGCATAGAAGGCGTGAGGACATTGTGGGGAGTAGAGATATACGCTCCAGCAGTAATTGTCACAGCAGGCACCTTCCTCAACGGACTGATGCACATCGGAAGGACAATGGTGCCGGGAGGACGCATTGCAGAACCGGCGGCCACGGGACTGACAGAATCTATCGCCGCACTCGGAATACGGCACGAACGCATGAAGACGGGAACGCCCGTCAGAATAGACGCACGCTCCGTAGATTTCAACCTGATGGAGAGGCAGGACGGAGAAGACATCGACCGGATGTTCGGATACCTCTCTCACGAGGACGCGGACAGACAGTATGACGGAAACGACGACGCAAGGAAACGCGACTGCTACGCCGCACCGCGACGCACAAGGGACATCTCGTGCCTCCCCTGCTGGACAACGAACACAAACAGGGAGTGTCACGACATACTGCTCGCTGGACTGAAGGATTCGCCGCTCTACAACGGACAGATTCAGTCCATCGGACCGAGATACTGCCCCAGCGTGGAAACGAAACTCGTCACCTTCGCCGACCGCGACTCCCACCCGCTCTTCCTCGAACCGGAAGGGACCGACACGAACGAGATGTATCTCAACGGATTCTCGTCATCCATGCCGATGGAGACACAGATAGAGGCTCTGAAGAAAATACCGGCATTCAGAAACCTGAAGGTCTATAGGCCCGGATATGCCATAGAATACGATTTCTTCGACCCGACACAGCTACACCACTCGCTCGAATCGAAACTCTGCCGAGGACTGTTCTTCGCAGGACAGGTGAACGGCACCACAGGCTACGAGGAGGCGGCAGGACAGGGACTCATGGCTGGAATCAATGCCGCTCTCGCAGCAGGACAGCACGCATCGGACATGCCACAGGCAAGACAGCTCGTCCTGCAACGCGACCAGGCGTACATCGGAGTGCTCATCGACGACCTCGTAATGAAGGGTGTCGATGAACCCTACCGCATGTTCACCTCGCGAGCGGAATACCGCATCCTGCTGCGTCAGGACGACGCCGACCGGCGCCTGACACCTCTCTCCCACTCCATCGGCCTCGCATCCACACTGCGCATGGAAACATGGAAACAAAAAGAGGCTGCCATCGGAAACCTCACACTGCTGCTGCAGAACACCACGGTGAAAGCGGCGGAAATAAACGCCTACCTCGATTCCATCGGCTCCACACCGGTCAAAGGCTCGGTGCATCTCGCCGACATCCTTACTCGTCCCGGCGTGACAACAGAAGGACTGAGGCAGTTCTGCCCGGAAATGACAGAAAATGCCGAAGTTGTCGAAGCTGCCGAGATTCTCATAAAATATAACGGATATATACGGCGAGAGAAAGAATATGCCGACAAGATGCACCGCCTCGAAGACATCAAAATCGGCGGACACTTCGACTATAACAGCATCCAGAGCCTTTCTACCGAAGCACGGCAGAAACTCACGGCACGACAGCCGGAAACGCTCGCACAGGCTTCACGCATACCCGGCGTCTCGCCATCCGACATCAACGTGCTGCTCGTAATGCTCGGACGATAATCATCCGCAGGATGTTGCATACAACCCATTTTACCGACAGTAAATTCGGAGAAATGGGCGAAAATCAAACTGTGAAACAGAGAAATAAACAAATGTTCCACGTGAAACAATATGGCGATAAGTCGCTGAAACAAAACGTGGAACAAAATTCTGTTTCACGACAAAACCGACAGGAATCGTTCCATGACGGCTGATTCGTCACGATTCTTCCGAAGACTGCGCCGAACACCGACTTATCAAACTTTCCATAACATACAAAACCTATGAACAACCCTACCCTTCTCAAAAACCTGAGATGTATCCCTGACTTCCCCATAAAGGGCATACAGTTCCAGGACGTGACCACTCTTTTCAAAAATGCCGAATGCCTGCGAATCATGCGTGATGAAATCGTGGATATCTACAAGGACAAAGGCATCACAAAGGTCGTGGGCATTGAATCAAGAGGCTTCATGCTCGCAGGCGTCGTAGCAGCAGAACTCGGAGCCGGTGTCGTAATGTGCAGAAAACCGGGGAAACTACCGGCAGAAACTGTGAAACAGTCGTACACGAAAGAGTATGGCGAAGACACTATCGAGATTCACAAGGATTCCATCTCTGAAAACGATGTCGTGCTCATTCACGACGATTTGCTCGCTACCGGCGGCAGCATGCGCGCAGCATACGACCTCGTGCAGAAATTCCACCCGAAGAAGGTTTACATCAACTTCATCATCGAACTCACCATCGAAGGGCTGCATGGAAGGGACATGTTTGAAAAAGACACCGAAATCTCCACCCTAATCAAAATCTGACACTCCGCCCTACCCTGTTTTCCAACTTTGACTGTCTTGCCCGGCAAGGTAGTCAATGCTAAAAGCCAAGATAGCCAAGGTTGGAAAACAGGAGTAGCAAAGACTAAATACAAGGTACAATGTTTCACGTGGAACATATAACAAGCTCCCTTAAACAAAGGGATTGACACCCTTAACTATGAAACATTGACTGTCTCTGAAAAACTGTCCCGGAATTTGCCATGGCTCACCGGCGACAGCTATCAAACTTATACACAACATGACAAAGAAGGAAGACGAAGAACGAATTGCACGCCTGAAGAACATCGTGCTGAATATGCCGGACAAACCGGGCAGCTACCAGTTCTACGATGCCGAACATATTATTATATATGTAGGAAAGGCGAAGAGCCTGAAGAAACGCGTCGCGTCATATTTCCATAAAGAGGTGGACAGATTCAAGACAAAGGTTCTCGTCTCCAAAATCATGGACATCACATACACCGTGGTGAACACTGAAGAAGACGCTCTGCTGCTCGAGAACGCTCTCATAAAGAAATATTCGCCACGATACAACGTACTGCTGAAGGACGGCAAGACCTACCCCAGCATCTGCATTACAAACGAACCGTTCCCGAGAATCTTCCCGACAAGACAGATAAACAAACGCAGCGGACAGTTCTTCGGACCGTATTCGCACATCGGGTCGATGTATGCCGTGCTGAACTTCATAAAGAAAATCTATCGTCCCAGGCCATGCAACATCCGTCTCACTGAGCTCTCCGTGGCGCAAGGCAAACACAAGCCCTGTCTCGAATACCACCTGAAAAACTGCGGAGGATGCTGCATCGCACAGCAGACAAAGGAGGATTATCTCGAAAACATCGCGGCGGCGAGGGAGGTGTTGAGAGGCAACACGCGCATACTGCTGAAACACATCTGGGAAGAGATGATGAAAGCTGCAGAAGAACTGCGCTTCGAAGACGCTCAGAGACTGAAGGAACAGCACGCTCTCGTAGAGCAGTTCTGCGCCAAAAGCGAGGTTGTAAGCTACACCGTCACCGACGTCGATGTATTCTCCTGCCTGCCTGACGACACGACAAACAACGTCTATGTAAACTATATGCACGTGAAAAACGGGCAGATAAACCAGTCGTTCACCTTCGAATACAAACGCAAGCTCGACGAATCGACAGACGAACTCCTCGTAAACGCAATCCTCGAGATAAGAGAACGATTCGCATCAGAGGCAAAAGAAATCGTCGTGCCGCAGAAACCGGACTGGAACATTCCGGGAGCGGAGCTTTTCGTGCCGCAGCGCGGCGACAAGGCACACCTGCTGGAACTCTCGCTGATGAACTGCAAACAGTATCGCGTGGACCGACTGAAACAAGCCGAGAAACTCAACCCCGAGCAACGTGCAACACGCCTCATGCGCGAGTTGAAAGAGAAGCTGCAGCTGCCGTCACTCCCCATGCACATCGAGGCGTTCGACAACTCAAACATACAGGGCGCGGACGCCGTGGCGGGATGCGTCGTCTTCAAGAAAATGAAACCGTCTAAAAAAGACTACCGACGCTACATAATCAAAACAGTAAAGGGACCAGACGACTACGCCTCGATGAAGGAAATAGTCACGCGACGCTACAGCCGCATGGTCGAAGAGGGACAGGATCTGCCAGACCTCATCGTATGCGACGGCGGAATAGGTCAGATGAACGTCGTCAGAGAGGCACTGGAAGACCGGCTGAAGCTGAACATCCCCATCGCCGGACTGGCGAAAGACAACCGCCACCGAACAAACGAACTGCTATACGGCTTCCCGCCGCAGACGGTGCAGCTGAAGACAGACAGCGAACTCTTCCACGTATTGACACAGCTGCAGGACGAAGTACACCGCTACGCCATCACTTTCCACAGGGAGAAACGATCCAAAAGGGCACTCGAAAGCGAACTGAACACCATAAAAGGCATCGGAGAAAAGACGGCTGACGCTCTGCTGAAGAAATTCAAGTCTGTAAAGAGAATACGAACGCAGAGCATCGCTGATATCGCTGCCGTCATTGGCGAGGCAAAAGCACGCATCGTATGGCAGGCTCTCAACAATGACAAAGACGAATCGCAAGAACAACAATAACAAAAAATACAGCATGAGACTTGTAATACAACGTGTGAAAAAAGCATCCGTAAAGGTCTATGAAGACGGTTTCGAATACGACGAAAGCCGGCTGACACATCATGAACATATCGGAATGGGGCTTATGATACTCGTAGGAATCGAAGAAACCGACACAGAAGCCGACATCGACTGGCTTGTGGGCAAGGCATCGGCAATGAGGATTTTCGACGACGAGAACGGAATTATGAACCTTTCAGTGAAGGATATAGACGGCGAATGTATGCTAATAAGCCAGTTCACTCTGTTCGCAAGCACGAAAAAAGGCAACCGCCCGTCATGGTACAGGGCTGCAGGACACGACATTTCTGTGCCGCTATACGAAGCCTTCTGTAAGAAGATGGAGCTTGCCCTGGGCAAAAAAGTGGCGCGGGGTGTTTTCGGAGCAGACATGAAGGTGGAGCTGATAAACGACGGACCCGTCACAATCGTCATCGACAGCAAAAACAGAGAATAAGTAGGTGTGCAAAATTATTTATATAATCCTTGCACCGCCTACTGCGCATTATCAGCAAGTGACAACAGTCGAGTAGGATTCACTACACTCCTTT
>SFIS01000081.1 GCA_004555245.1 Bacteroidales bacterium | reverse complement strand
ACGGAACAGAAGAAGGAGACGAGGAACGGGACGGAGAAATCCGTCACGAAGCCGTGGAAGATGCTGAGGATGGCGAAGCGCTCGCCGGAGGTGCGGGTGATGACGGGCAGGGTGGTGTCCATCGTGGTGGCGCCGCCGGATGTGATGGGCGCAAGCGGACCGAAGAGGCGCAGCAGCAGCGGGGCGAGAAGCAGCGTGGCGATCTCGCGCAGGATGTTGGACATGAGGGCTACGGTGCCAAGCTCGGCGCCGACGGATTCGGTGATGAAGATGGAGGAGAGCGAATAGTAGCCCATGCCGGAACCGACGGCGAGGCAGTGGGCGAGGGGACGCGACGGGAGGACGGCCGACGCGGCGGCGCTGCCGGCAAGGGTGCCGGCGACGGTGAGAAGGGGGAGAAGCATCAGGCGGGGCGGCAGGGAACGGAATTTCTTCAGGATGCCGCTGTCGCTGCCTATCGTCATGCCGACGAGGAACATCAGCAGGGCGAGGGCATACCACGAGACATCGCTCTCGGTCAGTGTGGCGGGCACGAGCCGGAAGACGCTGCAGAGGATGCCGAGGAGGAAGAAGGCTATGATGACGAGGCTGCCTTTCATGCTGCGTCCCTCCTTCTGTCGTCTGTCTTCGCACCGCCGCCGAAGTGCCACAACGCCCATGCGAGCAGCAGGCTGCCTGCAAGGGAGGAGGCGGTGATCAGCAATGCCTCGAGGCCGAGAGTGGTGAGGTGGGTGACGATGCGCCGGTTGCCTCCCACCTCCAAGCCGAGGAGGAAGAGCAGCACCCAGATCATGACGGTGATGAGGTGGGGGATGAGGCAGAGCCTGCGGCGGCGGAGCATATAGCCGCAGCAGACGCCGCACAGCATGATGGATACGATTGTCAGCATGACGGGTTCTCGGATTGTGGTTCAGGTGTGGTATGGGCGGCCCCGGCATATCGGCGGGGGCGGCGGGAAAACGAAAACGAGTTGGACGAAAGCCGGCGTTGCCCGCCAAGGGGCGCTGCCGGAGCATCTGTCCAACTCGTTTGTGATAGGTTCTTATGTCTGCGCGCCAACCTTTCTTCTGCCGGCGATGCCGGCTGGGAGGGGAAAGCGGCGGTGCGGCTGTTGTCGTTTATTTCGCGTAGGCTACGGAGCGGGTCTCGCGGATGACGGTGATCTTCACCTGTCCGGGATAGGTCATCTCCGTCTGTATCTTGTTGGCTATCTCGCCGGAGAGGGCCTCTGTCTCGGCGTCGCTCATCTTGTCGGCACCCACGATGACGCGCAGCTCGCGGCCGGCCTGGATGGCGTAGGTCTTCGTCACGCCGGGGTAGGACATCGCGATGGCTTCGAGGTCGTTCAGACGTTTGATGTATGCCTCTACAATCTCGCGGCGTGCGCCGGGGCGTGCGCCCGAGATGGCGTCGCAGACCTGTACGATGGGCGCGAGGAGTGTCTGCATCTCTATCTCGTCGTGGTGGGCGCCGATGGCGTTGCAGATGTCCGGCTTCTCCTTGTATTTCTCTGCCACCTTTGCGCCGTAGAGTGCGTGCGGCATCTCGTTCTCCTCGTCAGGCACCTTGCCTATATCGTGCAGGAGGCCGGCGCGCTTCGCCTTCTTCGGGTTCAGACCCAGTTCTGATGCCATGACGGCACAGAGGTTGGCTGTCTCGCGTGCGTGCTGAAGGAGGTTCTGACCGTAGGACGAGCGGTATTTCATCTTGCCCACGATGCGCACCAGCTCAGGGTGAAGGCCGTGGATGCCGAGGTCGATGGTGGTGCGCTTGCCTGTCTCGATGATTTCGTTGTCGAGCTGTTTCTTCACTTTTGCCACTACCTCTTCGATGCGTGCGGGGTGTATGCGTCCGTCGGAGACAAGCTGGTGGAGTGCGAGGCGGCACACTTCGCGGCGGATGGGGTCGAATGCGGAGATGACGATGGCTTCCGGCGTGTCGTCAACGACGATTTCTACGCCGCAGGCTGCCTCGAGTGCGCGGATGTTGCGGCCTTCGCGGCCGATGATGCGGCCCTTGACCTCGTCGTTCTCTATGTGGAAGACGCTGACGGAATTTTCTATCGCGGTTTCGGTCGCGGTGCGCTGTATGGTCTGTATGACGATTTTGCGTGCCTGCTGGTTGGCGTTAAGCTTTGCCTCCTCAACTATCTCGTTGATGTATCCGGCGGCGTCGAGGCGTGCCTTGTCCTTCAGGCTCTCTACGAGGCGTGCCTTTGCCTCGTCGGCATTGAGGCCGCTGATCTCCTCGAGTTTCTGCAGCTGCTGCTGCTCCATCTTGCCTATCTCCTCTTCTTTCACGGCGAGAAGGTTGCGGTCGTTCTCCAACTGCTGCTGCATGTTGTCGAGGTCCTGGCGACGGCGGTTGAGGTCTTCGGCTTTCTGGGTGAGCGACTGCTCGCGCTGTCTCTGGCGTTGCTCGTTCTGTTGCAGTTTTTGGTTGCGTTGCTGAGCCTCTTTCTCGAGCTCGTTCTTCTTGTTGAGATACTTCGCTTTTACTTCAAGGAGTTTCTTCTCTTTCATTACTTCCGATTCTTTCTCCGCCTTCTCGAGCATCTCGTTGTAGATGCCTTTTATGACGTAACGGAAGACAATATATCCTAAGCAGATGCCGACGATGAGGGCGGCTACTGCCGATACGACGATGGTTAGTGTCATATAAATATGTAAGTGTAAATGATATGAATAAATGATGAATAAAAGTGCGTAATGCTACGGGGTGTTCTTGTCGCTCATCGCAGCGTTGATTTCTTCCGTAAGTTTCTTCATCATGTCTGAATATGGTGTGGTGTCGTTGCGCTCGGCCTCTTTCTCGTATCTCATGGCGATATCGACGAGAGCCATGTAGAGAATCTCCTTCTCTGTCTTGAAGCCTTGGTAGAACTGTGTGTAGTTGCCCACCACCTGCGAGATAAGCGTAGCGACATCACGATACATGGCTTCCTCGTTGCGGTCAACCTTGACCGCCATATCTGTATCGTAGAGGTGTAGTCTTATGTTTATCTTGTTTTTGTCAGCCATTGAATTAATCTTTCGGTGTTTGAGAATCACTCTGCTGCTCTGAAAGCAGGGTAATGCACCTGTCGATGTCGCGGATGAGCTTGTTCACACGCTTGCGTGCGCCGTCGATGTCGCCGTCGCCCACCTCGAGCATCCGGGCTGTCTTGAGCATGTCGTAGTCGTGCTTGGCGGCAGAGAGAAGCAGGCGGGTCTCCTGAAGCTCTTTCTCTTTCTGTGCCAGCTTCTCCTTCGTGTCGCGCAACTCCTGACGCAGCTCACCGTGTTTGATGATGAGCTGACGGACTGCGGTGGCGAAATAGTTTATTTCATGCTCGATGTTTGCCATACAGATACATTTTGTCAACAAATTTACATAAAATCGTTGGTTCTGTAAACTTTGTGTGCCAAAGTTTAACCTTTATTACGAAAAAATGGCTGCAATGTGTAAGATAACAAGTGTAAGACAGCCAATTCTTTGCGCGGGGTGTCATTCCTGCGGCGCCTTGGGCTGCTTCTTTGCCAGCATGACGAGCTGGAAGACGAAGCGGGATATCCATGCCTCGGAGAAGCCGAGCTTCTTTGCGTACTGGCGGATGCCGAGGACAGTCTTCATCGTGGCGGCGTCGCTGTAGTCGTTCTTGGTGAAAATCTCGCTCACCGTCTTCTCCGTCATAGTGCGCAGCGCACCCTTGAAGAAAGAAGGAAGGCGGAGCTTGAACTTCATGAGGTTGCCCATGAGCATCATGAGGTCCTGGGTGAACGTCTGGAACTGGACGAGATAGACCTGGACATCCTGCAGCTTCCGGCAGTTCTTACGGACGCTTTGGTCTATCTCTTTGAAGAAATTGTCGTCGGTGCCGTACATCTCGGACAGCATCTTGCGACACCGCGACTTCTCGCCCACGCCAAGCTTGTTGTTCACGGTTGGCACTTTTAGCGTGGACTTGAATACGCGGAGGTCTGGAAGCATGGCGAGATTGGTGATGCCGACGTTCGAGGCTATCGACGCCTGAAAATATACGCGGATGAGCGTCATGTAGTCTTCCATGCCCGGTTCGTCAGTTGTGGCTTTCTTGCCAAACAGTCTATTGAATATTCCCATTGTGTTTCTGTGTGTTAAATATGATTTAGACGCAAAATTACTCAAATATTATGGATTGTGCAAGAAAAACGCCCAATTTGTCAAAAATGATTTGTAAATATTTGTACGTATGGCTTTTTTTTCGTAAATTTGCAGTTAAATAGAATATGTGAGAGAGGACAATGCGGATTGTGTCACGCAGGCTGTATTGTCTTATGAACTCTCGTGAATTTTGAAACAACCAGAATTTACGCCCCCGCGGGGCGGTGTTTGCTTTAACGATTGTGGATAGACGGTTTTCTAATGGTAGTAAGATAGTGTACCTGTGTGTCACGCTGATGGACATCGTGCTTGCCAACGTGCTGTTCTTGCTTATTGTCAACGGCGGATTCGTCACCGTGCCCGAAAGGCTGGTGGGCGAGAATCTCGTCTGCATGATATGCGCGACGGCGGCGGCACTCGTAGGTGTGACACTATACGGCAATATCATCTACAAACAGAGGATAAGCGTGTGGGAGGTCTTCGCAAGGGGATTCAAGCTCACACTCGTACAGTCGCTCGTCATCATGCTGACAGCACGTATGTTCACCGAGGTGTCGCAGAGCATACTCAGACTGACGGCGTGCTACTTCCTCTCATACTATATCTGCCTGCTCGTGTTCAGGTTCGTAGAGCGCCAGCTGCTCAACCACCTGCGCAGGATGGGGCACAACAAGCAGTCGGTCGTTTTCATCGGAAGTGACCCGCTGAACGTTTCCATATACAACGACATGAGAAAAGCGGCGGCTATCGCTTACAACATACTCGGATTCTACAGCAACAACGAGCTCGAACAGTGTCCTGAAGAATTCAAACGCCTCGGGACAAGAAGTCAGCTCATGCAGGATATAAGGGAAGGGAAGACACCCTTCGTGGCGGACATCGTAATCTTCTCGATGGTTTCTACGCAGGAAGACGAGGATATCAACACTTTCATAAACTACTGCGACAGGCATATCATACAGTTCTATCTCGTGCCGAGAATATTCTCAAGGCTCAGCATGAAATTCTCGCCCGTGAATGTCGGTGACTTCATGTTCTTCACGAACCACACCAACAACATCAACCGCCTCGACAACCGCATCATAAAGAGACTGTTCGACATATCGTTCTCTGCTGTCGTCTGCGTCTTCCTCATACCCCTCATTCCTGTAATCTGGTGCATAGTGAAGCTGCAAAGCCCCGGACCGCTCTTCTTCTGCCAGAAAAGGACAGGGCTGAACGGAGAGACTTTCAACCTGTACAAGTTCCGCTCTATGCACGTCAACAAAGACGCAGACAAGATGCAGGCAACGAAAGACGACCCGAGAAAGTTCCCCTTCGGAGAGTTCATGAGAAAGACGAACATCGACGAACTGCCCCAATTCTTCAATGTCCTGAAAGGTGACATGAGCATCGTAGGGCCGCGCCCGCACATGCTATACCATACGCAGACGTATTCTGAAGTAATCTCGAAATACATGGTGAGACACTTCTCGAAGCCCGGCATCACCGGATGGGCACAAGTCACGGGATACAGAGGAGAGACAAAGGAACTGTGGCAGATGGAGGAAAGGGTGAAAAGGGACATCTGGTATAACGAGAACTGGTCCTTCCCGCTCGATATGGAAATCATCTTCCGTACCATAGTGCAGGTCTTCCACCCTAACGAAAACGCATACTGACACAACAGGAACACTGACAGAGCAGGCTACACCTTAATATATAATAAGACCGTTAAGCCATGCCCGAAGGCACGGACAGCAGAGCCGGCATCACGAACAGTATAAACAGAAACATCCCAGAGAAATGAAAGGAATAGTACTGGCAGGAGGCTCGGGAACACGCCTCTATCCCATAACAAAAGGCATCAGCAAACAGCTGATTCCCATCTTCGACAAACCAATGATCTATTATCCCATCTCCGTACTCATGGAAGCGGGGATAAGGGAAATCCTCGTGATATCTACACCGCACGACCTGCCGGGATTCAGACGCCTGCTCGGAGACGGTAGCGACATAGGCGTGAGATTCTGCTACGCCGAACAGCCATCGCCGGACGGCCTCGCACAGGCTTTCATCATCGGAGAGGAGTTTGTCGGCGACGACGACGTATGCCTCGTCCTCGGAGACAACATATTCCATGGAGTGGGCTTCGAAAACGTACTCAGACAGAGCGTGGCAAACGCTACCGAAGAGAGCAAGGCAACGGTGTTCGGATATTGGGTCAACGACCCGGAACGGTATGGAGTGGCTGAGTTCGACGACGAGGGCAACTGCCTCTCTATCGAAGAGAAGCCGAAACATCCGAAATCCAACTACGCCGTTGTGGGACTCTATTTCTACCCGAATTCTGTAGTCCAGATAGCCAAGAGTATCAAACCGTCTGACAGAGGAGAACTCGAGATAACGACAGTCAACCAAACTTATCTCGCAAAGCACGCACTCAAAGTGCAGACGCTGCCGAGAGGATTCGCCTGGCTCGACACTGGCACACACGATTCGCTCGCTGAGGCTTCGACTTTCATTGAAGTCATTGAGAAACGACAAGGACTGAAAATCGCATGCCTCGAGGAAATCGCTTTCCGCAAACACTGGATAACGGCGGCAAAACTGAGAGAAATAGCACAGCCCATGGCAAAGAACGACTACGGGAAGTATCTGCTGAACCTTATCAATGAAGGATGACACCTTTGCTGAACAAATACAAATATCATAGACTATAAAAATGGAAGAACTAAACAACAACACAACTGCCGCAAACGGATATACGGCAGAAGTTGAAGAGGAATCGGCGTTCAATATCAGGAACCTGATGGCCATCTTCATACTCAACTGGAAATGGTTCGTATTCTCCATCCTCCTTTGCCTCGGCATCGCATACACCTATCTAAGATACACCACACCGGTGTATCAGGCTGCTGCGAAGATGCTCGTGAAGGACGAGAACGGCGGACGGTCGTCAAGAAGAAGCCTCATGAGCGCAGAAAACCTTGGCATGATGTCCAACTCGCAGGGCATAGACAACGAGATGGAGATAATCGCTTCACGCTCTATCGCTCTCGAAGCGGTGAAACAACTCAAACTCTACACCTCATACTATCATGAGGGACGAGTCGTGGACCGCCTCTACTACAAGAACCAGCCCCTCACCATTGACCTCGACCTCCCGTCGCTCGAGAAACTCAATATGCCTATCAACCTGCGCATAACATACAAGGCGGGGAAATATGAGGTGCACGGACAATATACCATCGTGCACAAAGGAGAACGAGGCTATGAACCAAGAGAGATAAATGCTGTGCTGCCCGTCATTCCGGCAAGGATAAAGACATCAGTCGGATTCCTCACTTTCCTGCCTAACGCTGAAAGCACGGCACACATGAAAGAGGGACAGACACTCATCGTCAATATCTCGCCATTGGCCAACACCGCTGCCGCGTTCGCAGGAAAACTCGGCGTACAGCCTACAAGCCGCTCTACGTCTATTCTGCTGCTCACACTCACTGACGTCAACGTCCAGAGAGCTACAGACTACCTGAAGCAACTTGTAACAAGCTACAACGAAGAAGCTAACAACGACAAGAACATCATCGCGGTCAGAACGGAAGAGTTCATCAACAGCCGTCTTGAGAAAATCAATGCCGAACTCGGTATGACTGAAGGACAGCTCGAATCTTTCAAAAGACAGAACAGAGTGGTCGAAATCGGCATGACGGCTTCTAACGCCTTCAGCCAATCGACTAACTACGACGAGAAACTGGCGGCAATGGGGACACAACTCGCACTGCTAAACAGTATCACAGACTATATGAACCTGCCGCAGAACAAGTACCAGACACTCCCGTCGAATGTCGGACTGACTGACCAGGCGGCCTCGTCGCTCATCGATACATACAACCAAATCGTACTCGAACGCAACAGACTGCTCAGAACTGCCAACGAGAACTCGCCTACGGTGATACCGCTGACAGAACAGCTCAACGACCTCACGGCCAGCATTCGCCGCGCCATGGCTCAGGCACGCAACAACTACGAGATTCAGCGCAATGCCATGCAGAGCCAATTGTCGAAGTATAGCGCGCAGGTACAGCAGAGCCCTGTCCAGGAACGTATCCTGAATCAGATAGGAAGACAGCAGGAAGTGCGCTCCGGACTTTATCTCATGCTCTTGCAGAAACGTGAGGAGAACTCCATCTCCCTCGCTGCAACGGCTGACAAGGGTAAACTCATTGACGACCCTACATTCTACGGACAAATCTCGCCAAACCGCAACAACATACTGCTCGGTGCTCTCGGAGTCGGCTTTATCGTGCCTTTCCTCATACTCCTCTTCATACAACTCATGAGATACAAGATAGAGGGACGCAACGATGTTGAGGGGCTCACACGCCTCCCGATACTCGCCGACATTCCTGTCGCAAGCGAGAGAGCGAAGACAAAAGCGGACATCGTCGTGCATGAGAACCAGAACAACATGATGGAGGAAGTCTTCCGGTCGCTGCGAACCAACCTGCAGTTCATGCTGAAAGACAACCAGAAGGTTGTCATGCTGACCTCAAGTACGTCGGGAGAAGGCAAGACTTTCATCGCAGCCAACCTCGCCGTCAGCTTCGCTCTGCTCGGAAAGAAAGTAGTGCTCGTAGGTCTTGACATTCGCAAACCGAGACTGTCGAAACTCTTTGACCTAAACAACGACGAGAATGGCATAACACGTCTCCTCGTACATGACAACCCTTCGGCCGACATGGTGCGCCAGCAAATCATGCCGTCAGGCGTCAACAAGAACCTTGACCTGCTCATGGCAGGACCCATACCGCCCAACCCTGCGGAGATAATCGCACGCGAATCGCTCGACAGAGTGTTTGACGCACTGAACGAGATGTACGACTACATCATCGTAGATACTGCCCCTGTAGGTCTCGTGACAGACACCATAAGCATAGGACGTGTGACAAACGCTACCATCTTCGTGTCGAGAGCAGACTATACAGCCAAGAGCGCGTTCAGCTATCTCAACGAACTCTCCGATTCAAAGAAACTGCCTAACGCGTCAGTTGTTATAAATGCTGTCGATCTCTCAAAGAAGAAGTACGGCTACTACTACGGATATGGCAGATACGGAAAATACGGAAAGTATGCTGCCTATAGCGGTTACGGCTACGGAAAGAAACAGGGCAAACGCTACGGAACATACGGACACTACGGACATTATGGTGACTACTCGCTCAGCAACTACGGAAAGAAAGACGACGACTCCATAAAGAGATAAGCCGAACGTATTGATATAATCGACACTTTTATATCGTATGATTATTGCAGTAGATTTTGACGGAACCATAGTTGAACACCGTTATCCAGAAATAGGCAACGAACGACTGTTCGCCACAGATACTCTAAAAGCCTTCCTCAGAGAAGGACACCAGCTCGTCTTGTGGACTGTAAGGGAGGGAAAACTCCTTGACGACGCCATACAATGGTGCAGACAGAGGGGCATCGAGTTCTATGCCGTGAACAAGGACTTCCCGGAAGAAGACGTCAACAAGAACATGCATTATGCAAGGAAACTCAGGGTTGACCTCTTCATCGATGACAGAAACGTCGGAGGCTTGCCTGACTGGGGCACCATATACCGCATGGTGAACGAAGGTCTCACATGGAAAGACTATATCAAAGAGAAAATCCGTGAGGCGGCCGAAACTCCCGACACCCCTCATGCCGCAAAGAAAAAATGGTGGCAGTGGTTCTGACTGTCGTCCGATATTGATTTACATCGAATTGCACTATGAGAAAAACAGTTCTTGTCACTGGCGCGACAAGCGGAATAGGAGAAGCCTGCGCCAGGGCGTTCGCCAATGCCGGGTATGACGTTATCATCACGGCAAGAAGAGCGGACAAACTTCTCCGGCTGAAAGAAGAGCTTGAGCGGCAAGGCGCAAAAGTCATGACACTCGCCTTTGACGTGCGTGATGCCGCTGCGGCGCAACTGTCGCTTGCATCCCTGTCTGCCGAATGGCAGGACATTGACGTACTGATAAACAACGCCGGTCTGGCTCTCGGATTAGAGAAGGTGTATGAGGGCGACCCCGAAGACTGGGATGTTATGGTCGATACTAACATCAAGGGCCTGCTCACAATGACACGTCTCGTCGTGCCGAACATGGTGAGACGCAATACAGGACATATCATCAACATCGGCAGTGTGGCGGGTGATGCCGCCTATGCCGGCGGAAATGTATATTGCGCAACAAAAGCTGCGGTGAAAGCCATAACTGACGGGCTGCGCATTGATGTGGCGGAGACGGCGCTGAGGGTTACGAACATCAAGCCCGGACTTGTCGAGACGAACTTCAGCACTGTGCGTTTTCATGGCGACAGCGAACGTGCGGCAAACGTGTATAAAGGCATCAAGCCGCTCACGGGCGAGGACATTGCAGACGTTGCACTATATGCTGCCTCCGCTCCGCCGCATGTTCAGATAGCCGAAGTGCTTGTCCTTGCCACGCACCAGGCAAGCGGCTCGGTCGTCGTGAGACAACAATAGCCTGCCGGCAAGTCCATGACGCAAGCCTTCGATATCAGGGAGGCTGTATTATAAACACATAATGACAATCCCGAAAAATGCAAATACTCTTGGCTGATGCAAAGATCATGCTTCCTGCCGACAAGGCGGTGGCATCTGCGACATGGCGAAAGAGTGACATGACAACTCCCCGACATCAGACCGTTGCCACCTGTCTGGCTCTCGACATGGCGGCGTTTGATGTCGGGGAGCTTTCGTCTCTCCTCTCGTGCAGCAGAAGTATCGCTGCCGAAACCTGGAGACGCTACCGGCAGTTTGTGTCCGCCGAGACGCTGCCCGCTCTTTTTGCCTACAACGGACAGGCCTACAAGCATCTCAAGGCGTCGTCTCTTGCCGTCGGCGCGCTGCGGTATGCGCAGGCGCATCTCTTCATCACGAGTTTCCTCTACGGTTTGCTGCGTCCCATGGATGCCGTCGCCCCGTATCGCATCGGGCACAACATCACGCTTCCTTCAACGGGCGGCAAGGCCCTCAACCGCTACTGGCGCGACATTCTCACCGACACCCTCATTTCCGCTACGAAGGCTGACGACGGCATCCTGCTGCATCTCTCTACCGAGGAGTATGAGCAGCTGTTCGACTGGCAGCGTGTTTGTCGCGAGCTTACTATCGTTCATCCGTTTTTCCATGTCCGCCAGCCGGACGGCGGACTGAAGATTCAGGCGGTGTGGGCAAAGGCATGTCGTGGCGCAATGTTGAGGTATGTGCTTGAAAACCGTATCTCCTGCCCGTCCCTCCTACAGTCTTTCGCCTACGAAGGCTTCGTCTTCAATCCTCATGCCGGAGACGACACGCATCCTCATTTTGTGCGTGAGACTTAGCCTGACAGTGTCTCTGCCAGGCTGTTCTTTCTGTTAAAGAATTATAATTAAGTTACTCTGATAGCAGGAAAGTAAAGAAAAATCAGTAATTTTGCATCCGCTTTATGTAAAAGGATATTGGTCCGGTAGCTCAGCTGGATAGAGCAACAGCCTTCTAAGCTGTGGGTCTCGGGTTCGAATCCCGACCGGATCACATCTTTCTACAATAAAAAACAGCAGGTTCGCGTGTCTATGTGAGCCTGCTGTTTTTGTTTTCTGTCCGTTTTCTTCCTGTTGTCTTTCGCGTATATGGGGTCAGTAGAAATTTAGTGGGGATAGGCATATAATTTGGAAATACGGAAGAGGAAGAATTTCTTGTCAGCTACCCCTCTAAGATTGGCTCGGAAGAG
>SFIS01000080.1 GCA_004555245.1 Bacteroidales bacterium | reverse complement strand
GGAAAGGTCTTTGATTCCCCCACCAAAAATATCTACATTGCGACCTACAACCGTGTATGACCTGTGTCATTCACACGCTACTACACTCAAACCCTAAGAGAATACAAAAATAAAGAAAGGGCCGAAGCCCTTGTCAGTTTAAAAATGTTCATTCAATTATGTTGACAGTTAGATCCGGTATGTCGTTAATGCCGATTGAACCTTGATAGAATTTAAACCACGGTGTGTAGACAGTTGTTGCACTTATTTGGGTTAAATTGATGTATTTTACAGTTAATGAAATTGTGTACGTTCCATCATCTTTATGCCTTACTGTAATGGAATTCGGGATGAACATATATAATATATTTATAGGTATGGTTTCGCCACCAAAAGTGTAGTTGGAGCTCTTTGTACCTATGGTTACGTCTGGGGATAAATAAAAAATACGTGCTACACCGTCTACTTCTACTGATTCAAACTTTCCGGTAACTGTCGCTCTTAAAGTGGCGTTCCTTGTGAAGTTTCCGTTAGCCACCCTTGTAATAAATTTTGTGCCCGATATCGTTACAACTTCCGTTGGGTAGTAATAGTTTGATTTAATAGATATACTATTAAATTTAAAGGCAGATCCTACATTTATCCTCTCCGCGTTGTCGAATAGTTCTTTGGCAGTTGTAGGGTTAAATGATGTGAACTTAACCCCACTTCCGCCTCCAACATTCAACGATTCTGGAAGTATAATTCCATACTCTTTTGTCATTCTTGTTTCAGTAGTTGTCGGCATACTATCACCAATACCTTATTGTAACCGTTATTTCCGTGGTCAGCTTAGTGTAGTTTCTGAAACCTAACCAGTCTAACACGCTCATTTTTTCGTCAGTATCAACGTTGTACATAGCCAATAACCCACATTCTATCCCCGCATTGTTCCAAGCAACTGGGTCGCTGATATATGTGATTATTATCGGCATTGTCTTATCCACGCTACCTAGATCCAAAATCCCGTAGGTTTCATCGCCCACCGTGGTGTTCATCGCGTTTGAAATAGTCCCCGTAAACGTCTTCGGGGCTCCAAGCTTATCGGCTAGACCCTGCCCCAATCCTCCAACCTGGGTACTCAACTGCCCGACTTCGGTATTCAGACTGTTCACGGTTGCTTCTACCGTATCCAACCTCTGATTCGCCGCCGTCACTCCGGCACTAGCCGTTGTCGCAACCTCCGCGGCTTGATTGGCCGCATTCGCCGCATTCGTTGCATTTGTTGCGGCCTGCCCCGCTTCCGCGACGGCACTGTTCGCATTCGTAATCGCCGTGTTCGCATCAGCGACCGCCTGTTCAGCACTGGTCTTCGCTTCGTTCGCCGTACTGATCGCGGTACCTGCCTTCGTGTCCGCCTGTCCGGCTACACTGCTCGCATTCTCGGCCATCGTTTTGGCTTCGTTTGCGACCGACACGGCACTGTCACTTTTCACATCCGCACTGTTTGCCTTTGTGACCGCCACGCTGATGTTCTCGCTTGCCGTGTTCGCCGTGGCAACCGCCGTGTCCGCCTTTCCTTCGGCACTGTTCGCCGTTGCTACCGCTGAATCCGCCTTCGTATTGGCTCCATCAGCGGTCGAAACCGCATTGGTTGCCCTCTCAAGGGCGGTGTTTGCGTTCGCCAACGCCGTTTCACTGTTCGCGTTCGCATTGTGTGCATCGACCAACGCCGATGCCGCGTTCTTGTTGGCCGTGTCCGCGTAGGAAACGGCTTGGTTCGCCTTGGTCACCGTACTGTTCGCAACTTCAAGGGCGTTCTTCGCATCGTTGATGCTACCTTGTGCCGTTGTATTCGCCTTCGCGATCTCCACGTCCTGCTCGGCCATCTTACCCGTGACCCAACTGTACAGTTCCTTGAACCTTCTAAGGATGCTCTTTCCTGTTATCATTTCCCTGGTGTACTCTACCATCACATCAACCCCGTGGTATCCATGAAGCAGTCATTGAACTCATCAACGAACTCCACCACCAACGCCCTGTATCTTTCCATGTTGGCGTTCACGGATGCAAGCTTCGTTCCCTCCGTCTGCTCCGTGTGGGTCGTCGAATCCGTCACATTGGTTGCGTATTTGCCTGCCAGTTCGCCAGTAGGCGTGTCCTGGAAGACCGTTTCGTTCGTTCCATCCACCGTCAGTTTGAGATCGTTCAGTTCCGCTTCCGTCAAGGATGCGTAATTCTTGAAGCGATGCTCCCACTTCGGACATATCCTGCTGACCTTCACGATAAGAAGCCTGGTGAAGGATTCCTCCGTTTCCGCTCCTATCTCCCTACCTCCGTAGATAAGGTCTGCCCTGTCGACTATCTCTCTCAACTGCCCGGGCATGACGGTGTATCTGCCCGGGTATTTGTCGAACTCCGTCTTCAGCACATCCTCCAACAGGGTCATCCCCGTGTCGGCCTTATGTGCTTCCTCCACCACGGCGAAATACTCCGTGTAGTACGGAAATTCGCCGTCGCTCTCAAGGAATGCCGGGTACATCACCATATTATCATCCCTCCCGTCAAGCCGAAACCTGCCACCACAATCCCCAGTAGGTACTGAAGTAACTTACCGTTTTCGGTCACCCTATCGGCGGTTTTCTCAATCGACCCTTCGATTTTGTCAACCCTTTCCTCCAACTGGATGATCTTCGGGCACTGCTTATCAGCGTATGGGCACTCTATCATTCCATTTCCTCCATCTGTTTTATCCTACGGTCAAGATACCAACGCGCTTTCTTCAGATCCACGATCGCCATGGCCGGGTCTTTCTTTCCTGCCCTGCTTATGTACTTGACAGTATTACCAAGACAGAAATCCAATTCCCACGCTTCGATTACCTTGATGGTTTCATATGGGTTGTCCACGCCACCGTAATGGTCGGGATGCTCAACCCAGTCCGTCATTCATCCACCCCTGTCCCGTCATCGGGTTCACCGCCATCGGGCTCCTCCACCACTGCTCTGACCGATTCCCCGGACAGTCTGACGGAGCAGTCCATACCGAGAATGTCGTTCATCGCATCGCACGCGATCCTCCTCTGTTCAAGTCTGCCCTTGACTGCCAGCGAAAGTTCCTCTTGATTGACCGTGACTTCGTCTGTCAGCAACCTTTCCTTTTTCTCAATCGGAAGGTTGTTGACCCCGATATACTCCAAAATCCTAGCATCATACTCCGTATACAACGCACATAGGTCTGCCGTTATCACGGGCACGTTGTTGTTCAAAACCTTGAACGGAACGTCGCTGAAGTCCGTTTTGAAGAAAACAGGTGTGCACTCCATCAGTGCCATGAAGTCGTTCTTCTGCTGAAGAACCTTATTCCCGTCGGTACTCTCGAACATGAAGGGGAACTTCTGGGCGTTGACGTTCATACGCATCGTCATCTCAACGTTCACCATCTGGCGTGCGAGTGCTTCCACGTAGGGGCGTGTGGGCGTGTACGTGTCGGAGTTACGGATGAGAACGGCGTTGTCGGGTGTCAGTTTCTGGTTGGAAAAGGCGTTGCCGGCAACAGGTATGGCCCGCCATGACACGGGTTCCCCGTACCAGTTCTTCGCTATCGATTCCTGGGCGACCGTGGCGCACACGGGCGTGTCCGTGCCCTCGGGGATGAAGACCGTTGCCAACCCTTCGTCGAACAGGATGCGCTCGGGGTAGACCCTGGGGAAGGGAGTCCCCTCCCAGTCGAAGACGTTGACGGCAAGGTTGGTGTAGCGGTCCATCAGTCCATGGAGGAACTCCCTGTTCATGTAATCGAACACGGATTCTCCTTTTTTCTTAGGTGTATTGGGCTGAACCATTATCTCACACTCATAGTAAGGCTCTTTCGATATTACATTTTTCCGTATACATTTCAGCGTCATCGTGCCAGATGGTCACACCGCCGTTGAAGATGCCGGCTATCTCCGAGCGGACGCTCTCTGAGAACGAACCGCGGACGTTGGCTCCGATCGTTGCGATGTAGTTGAACCAGTATCTGCTACGGATATCGGGCGTCATGTACTTGTTCACACTGTATCCCATCATGCGGACTTTGTCGAAGAAGATGTTCTTTGTCACTTCATCGGCTTCCGTGATGACCAGACGGCATTCGGCTCCGAACATATAGAGTGCGCCCGTACCGCTTCCGCTTGACAACGCTCCGTTTGTCTGGTTGCGGATACCGCGCTCGTTGATCTCCATTTCCTTGTTCATGTAGTGGGCTTCGCTTACCGAAGATATCGCCCCGGCAACCAGCGACGTGACCAATGAAACGGGATCGTTGTATCCTGTCACCGCCCCTGTCAGCTTATCGACGACTCCACGCTGAAGGTTCAGATTCTGAAGCTGACGGGTTGTATCCCTTTCGGTTGCCACGTACGTGAGCCAGTTGTTGCCGGCAGCGTCCAACGGGTCACCAGGTATGTCGAAGGCCCTCGCTAACGAATCGGCAGTTGCGAAATCCGTGCCGACCAACACCCTGCTTTTGTATCCAGATGCCCCAGGGATTCCAGTTATCTTCAAGGTGATGGTAGACCCGGACTGAAGGATGAGATCGTCCGGCGCGACCCACAATGGGGTTCCCTGCCCATTGTATGCGGTGACAGTGCGTACAGGTGATACGAACATCAATGGCTCATTGGACTGGCTTTCCGTTGCATCGGCGGACGTGGGTTTGGTCGGGGTATCCATAGATATCGACAACGACTTGAACGGGCTTATCGTCGCGGGTTCACCGCTTGCTCCGACCCACTTGAACATTGTCAGACTGCCTATCTTCACGTTGGAGATATCCCCGGCATTTGTGCTTATCTGGGTTACGTTGAATCTCATCGTTCCCTTTGTCCATGTGACCTCCAACGGCAGGAACGGTACGATCCCGATGTAGATGACCGAGTTGGGGTCGATTGCGAATTTGGTGAACAACTGACCGTTCAGTATGTCCGAAACTGTCGGCATTGCATCGTTGGATTGCCAGTATGGCGTTGATAGAGGGTAGTCGATGCTTACAGGCGACACATCGTACTCAACGTATGAAGTGGTTCCGCTGGTGACGGTACGCGCCATCACGAACCAGAAATAATCGTAGTCGTTGCTGGACTGAACCAACTGTTTCTCGCTTTTCACCACCTGGAATCCGTCGATACCCTCCACGGGATACAACTGAAGAGCAGGTTTTGTGGAGGATTTCGACCACCTGTCGATGTGGCAACGGCTGACGAACGATCTGCCCAATGTGAACTTGAATAGGTATGTCTGCCACACATCGACGCTCAGACTGAAGGCGACAGTCCTGTCGTTTATCAGCGTGACGTCGTCTATGAAACAGTAGAGGGGTTGCTGATTGACTATCTCAACAATGCAATAGGAGTACCCCATCGCCTGGGTGTACTCCATTTCCACCTTCAATGAACGGTTGACCTTATCGTAGTTACAACTGAAAACATCGTGGGTCTGGTTTGCGAACCATGTCTGCCTTTTGGACTCGTTCTCAAAATCACGGACGTGTTTGTGGGCACGGTCAAAACCGATATCACCGAAGAAGGTCACTGTCGATTCCATCACTCATCACCCTTGAATATCTTGGCAACGAGCCTGGCTATCTCGTTGTATTCGTCTGTCGTTATCTTACCATCCGCCAACGCCTGGCATGTCACTTCGAAGAACAATGCGACCGCGCTGACGCGCCCTGCTGACCATCCCCGAGCGATTAGGACGATCAGCAGGGCAAGGATGGCTATGTAGAAGATCATCTCATAGCCCATCCTTCCCACCTTCAAGCGGCAGCCTTGGCGAAGACCTGCACAAGGTTCCTGTACTTCGCGATACCGTAGACCCCCTCCACGGTGTAGAAGTAGTTGGTGTACAGACCCTTTCCGTTGTACTGGCTGGTGGTGACCGCCTGCATGGGCGTGTACTCAAGGGCCCTACTGTCGCAGATGATGGCGACAAGTTCCTGGGCGGTACGTGCTGAATCGGCAGGTGTAGCGAAGTCATCGACCAGCTTGATGTTCGCATCCACACCGGCAAGGTTCAGATTGTAGACCCCGTACAGTGCCTTGTCGATTGCCAGCTTATCGGCGCGACGCATGATGATATCGACACTGTTGGAAATGGCGGTGTCACCCAGTGCGTTGTAGTCGACGGAAGGCTCTCTGAGCTTGTTGTTGGCGTAGTCCTTCAGCACGTCAAGCAGGTCGTTGGCGTAGTTGTTACCCTTGGTAACTTCGACCTCCGCTCCGATGTTGTCCTGGGAAAGGTACTTCTTCCACTTCGTCCTCTTATCCAGCACATCGCTCTGAACCATTGAGTCAAGCTGGGCTGAAACGAAGGCGTTGAAGTTGTTCTCACTGTTGAACGCCTTTCTGAACTCCCTGTCGTAGATGGTGGCCTGGTACTGGCTGTTGTCGTTTGCGGTGAAGTACAGTGACTTCGGCGCATTCTTGACGATGTTGAAGGGGTCGGTGTTCTCGGGATCGTACTTACCCGCTGCCGAATAGGGTACCTTGTAGGACTGGACGACGTCGCCGTAGTCCATCATGGGCTTGGTATATGAAGCGAAAGGATTGCTGGGAACGTCCACACCATCGACGACGGTCTTTCCGATCATGTTCATCATGGTCGAAAGGATGGTGTTGTTTCCGGCACTGAAATTCTCGCTGATGTTGTTCATGAAGTTGGCCGGCATAACGCTTGCCAGCCTTGCTGACCAAGAAGTATCAGTCTTTGTTGCCATTCTTGTTTCCCCCGTAGATAGCACGTGCCTTGGCCAATGCTTCCGCGACCAGGTCTTCGAAGGTTTCGTCGGGCTCATCGGGCTCGGGTTCGGGCTCGGGAACGACCGCCTTCACCATGAGTTCGGCGTTCATCTTCTTCAGATTCTTGATTTCCTCCGTCTGCTTTTTTATGAGATCGGACTGGGCTTCGACCATTGCTTTGATGGATTCGATGTCATCGGGATTTCCGGGTTCCATGTTACGTGCTCCCATGATAACGCCAACGACCTACGCCGACCTTCCCGATGGTACTTGGTGTCGGGCGGCTTCCGGCCGTGGGTAACCCCGACACCCGAGCGGGCCGTTGGGTTATCACTAGATGAATAATATACGACTGAGTATTTCTTATTTTTGTAGCCGTTAAAGGATTAGGAGGTAGGAATCGGTGTGATTCAATCCATTTCGATACCTTTATATACTAACTAACCAATGTAGTATCACTCGGGTCGAAGGCCCGGGGAGAACAAAAAGGGAGAAACGAACAAAATGGATACATCCGCAACACTTTGTATCGACGACTTCGCAGGAGAGATCCCCTTCAAGGACGTCCCCTACATCGACATACTGACCGCCAGGAACAAGCCCTTCTACATCCTGGACGCTGTTCTCTTTGAGAACAAGAACGGAAAGGGAGTGCACATCCTCGTGGAGGATCAGAACGGAGCCCACTGCCGCATCTGTACGCACTCGGTTCCCATCGTCAGCTTCTTCGAGAAGCCGAAGGTGATGGACGCCATCATCGCGAAGACACCCATCAGAGGGAAGATCATCCAGCGTCCGAGCAAGACCAGCGGAAGAACCGTCACCGCCCTTGCAAGCTGGTGACCACCACCCGACTCGCATGACGACACGAACTTGACCTGCTCACCAACACCGCATTGATAAGACCTCCTAGGGTTGGACGCGCATGACGGCCGTTCATAATCGTACCTAACCTCTTTACCAAACATTTTCCCTTCAAACTCATTATCCTTGTAAAGAGGTGAATGTTTTGGCAAAAGTCATGCCCCGTAAGAAGGCGACAGGCAAGGGTTACAAACCCATCAAGGTAAGCGACAACTACACCATAAGGGCCAACTCCTACGAGAAACTCAAGAGGGAGGTCCACGACTACCAGGTTCAGCGCAGACGCATGATCGCGGCAGTGCGTAAGGAGTACCCGGGCGTATCCGAGCAGGAACTGGAAGACCACAACATCATTCCGCCCAAGAGGTATCTGAAGGACGTGGTCGGCGGAATAAGGAGCAAGCGCGACCTTGAGGAAGCGTACAGGGCACTTGAGTTCCCACTGAAGAAGGGGTATCTCAAAAGAAGACAGGTGTCGGCAGGGAACGCCATCCTTGAAGCGTTGACCAGGTCAACAGCGGCAAGCGACGAGGAACTATCGGCCATCGAAAAGGCAATGTCCAAGATGGATGCCATGCAACTGGCGGGATGGCGTCTTCAGCATCCCGACCTGGTGAAGGACGTCTTCGACTGGTATAGGCTGAACCGTGACATGGTCACCGACGATGCCGACACCGTCAGACTGAGAACGAGGATACTGGACTCGTTCGGCATCACGTACAGGCTGGATAAGGACATTGCCGGCGATAAGTACATCGTGCCCGGAACGATCAAGCAGGCCCCAAGGCAGACCAAGCTGACCGACAAACCGAAGAAGAAAAAGAGGTGACTCGGTGGCGCGCGGGTCGGCATGGGTAGCCGATTTTGAAACGACAACCGAAGCGGACTTCGTGGTGGACGGGTACGTGCGTGTTTTCCTTTGGCACGCACGTGCCGTCTACACGGATGATGAGCGCATCGGATACGATGTGGAATCCTTCGTGGACTTCGCACGCGAAGCGAGCGAGATATGGTTCCACAATCTCAAGTTCGATGGATCGTACATCCTTGACCACATTCTGAAGGAGGGATGGGTAAGGTCGGTGAAGCAGGTGAAGAAGCAGAAAACCTTCGATATCATCGTGACCGACCAAGGGCAGTGGATGCAACTGACCTTGATGTACGGGAACCACGTCACACGCATCAAGGACAGTGCTAAGAAGTTCCCGGGGTTCTCCCTTGAGAAAATCGCAAAACTGTACAAAATAGAAGGAAAGAGCGACCTGTATCTCGGATACAGAGGGCCGAACTATGTCGTCACCGAGGAAGACATAGAGAGGGTAAGAGGTGACACCAGGATTCTGAAGGTGGCCATCCTTGACCTTCACTCAAGGGGAATGAAGTCGCTGACCATGGCCGGGGATGCCATGAACGACTACAAGGAGATCATCGGAATGAAGCAGTTCGACCGCTGGTTCCCAAAACTGACCCTTGAAACCGACCACTTCATCCGCCAAGCGTACAGGGGCGGATGGACATACGTGAACCCACTATGGCAGGGGAAGACGGTGGAGGACGTCGATGTGTACGACGTCAACTCCATGTATCCTTCCAGACAGAGGGATTGCCTGTTGCCCTACGGGATGCCCTACAAACACCGCGGGGAACCGAGGGAGGGAGAACTGTACATCGTGCGTTTCTCATGCTCCTTCAAGGTGAAGGAGGGGAAGTTCCCCATGATACAGAGGAAGGGATCGTTCCTTTCCATACAGGCGGAATACGTGTACGAGAGCGACGGGCTGGAAACGTTGTATCTTACCAGCGTGGACTACGAACTGTTCCATGAGTGCTACGACGTGTACAACGAAACAGGACACGAATACCTGTACTTCCGTGCAAGGCACGGGATGTTCGACACCTATATCGACAAATGGGTTGCCGAAAAGATAAGGTGTACGAAGGAGGGCGATAAAGCTGGAAGGGATACCGCCAAGAGGTTTCTCAACAGTCTGTACGGCAAGTTCGGAACCAACCCTATCAGAAAAAGGAAACTGCCCGAACTGGAAGATGACAGGGTCAGATGGGTGACGGTGGACGACCAGTGCGACGGGGCATACGCTCCCATCGCCGTCTTCGTCTGCTCCTACGCCCATAGGAAGATACTGGACATGGCCAACGCCTTCGGGAACGACTTCATCTACGCCGACACGGACTCGGTTCATGTGATCCACCGTGACACCGTACCCGAGGGGTTGGACGTGGATGACAACAGGCTCGGGGCATGGAAGTTGGAGTCGCATTGCGATAAGGCGAAGTATCTCAGAGCGAAGACGTACATCCACGCAACGAAGGACAACGAACTGGAAGACGTGAAGATCGCGGGATGCCCCGAGAAATGCAAGATGAACGTCACGTGGGATAATTTCGCACTGGGAGCGAAATACGAGGGAAAGCTGATGGGTAAGACCGTGCCCGGTGGGTACTGCTTGATAGAAACCACCTTCAAGATAACGGTCGGAAAGGGAGGAATCCAGCATGGAGAATGATATCTGGTATAACAAGGAAGGAGCGGTCACCCACAATGCGATGCTCACATATTGCGTGGGCGGAAGGGGTGTCGGAAAGACATTCGGCTACAAACAGTGGTGTCTGGAAAAGGAGGGTCAGTTCATGTGGGTAAGGAGGTATTCCACCGAACTGAAGAAGGCGAAAAGGACGTTTCTGAACGACCTAAGGAGCGAGGGCAAACTGCCCGAAGGGAACTGGGAAGTGAAGGGCGACAACGTGCTCAAGGACGGGGAGGTGAAGGGCTGGTTCATATCACTGAGCAAGGGTATGTTGGAGAAATCCGCTTCGTACAAGGAGGTGGATGTGATCGTGTTCGACGAAGCCCTGCTCGGACCGGGAGTGCATCATTATCTCAACAACGAGGTTGAGATAATGCTGGAACTGATAGAAACGGTCAACAGGACACGTGGGTTCGAAGGAAAGAGGGAGGTAAGGGTATTCTGCCTGGCAAACAAGACCACGATGGTCAACCCCCACTTCGCATATTGGGGTATCACCGATATGAGCAAGAGGTATACGTGGGCTCCCGGCAAGAAGGGTCTGGTGTTGGTGGAGAACTACGACAACGAGTCCTTCAAGGAGAAAAAGAGGGAAACGAAGATGGGAAAGCTGATCGCGGGAACCGACTACGGGAACTATTCGATAGAGAACGAGGTCTGGTTCGACGACGATTCGTTCATAGACACACCCCCTGCTGGATTTAGGAGGAAGTGCATGGAGAACATCGCCATCGGCGGAAAACTGTACGGATTGTGGACGTGCGACAACGGGTACTGGTATATGATGCACAAAACCGATGTTTCAAGGCCGACACTCACGTGTTCGGAGGGCGACCACAAGGAGGGCACATTTTACATGGGCAGTATGGGTGTGGCCAGCTACATGAAGAGCAGGTACGAGTTGGGAGGGTTGTTCTTCGAAGACGTCCAGATAAAGAGTGCGGCGATTGAGATAATGCAACGCTTCGGAAGCCTTAGGAGGGTGAGATTGTGAGCGTGGATGCGGTGAAGTGGGAGATAAGGCAGGAAAGGGCAAGGGCGAGCAGGGCGAAATACAATGCGAGCGAAAAAGGGATAAAGGCAGAGGAAAGGAAAGAAGCGAAAAGAAAAGCAGGGGTCGCGATCCGTAAAGCGATGAAATGTTACAGGGAGGGGTTGTTCGTGGAGGAATGGCAGGATGCGGTAAGGGCAAGGGCACTTCAGTACAAGAGGGAGTACATGAAGGTCTGGGAAAAGACAAACGCGGGAAGGAGGACAAAACAGAGGTACGAACAGGACAGGACATTCCAGAGGTCACTCAAGAGGAAAGGGATGACGCGGGCTGACCATGCGGTTATAGTCATGATGGGGATCATGGACGAAGTCGCGCCTACTAGGAGGGTAGTGAAGGAGTTGACCGTGGAGGGGTTGAAGGAGCGGATTAGGATGCAACGCGACCCCATGTACAATACCGGAAGGAGCAGGGTAGAGGGGCAGGTAAGGTATAACGGAAACGGGTTAGTGCCGTGCAAGTGCGGAAATGAGAAAGTGAAAGTGAGGTGGGTCGGAAGCATACAGAGATACGTAATTGAATGCGGTATGTGCGGAAGGAGGTGTGAGAGCAGACAGGCGTCGGCGATCAGAAACGATTGGAACTTCAAACAAATTTGAATCAATCAAGGGCTTCGGCCCTTTCTTTATTTTTGTATGTTGTTGCGGTTGATGTGTAGTAGCGTGTGAATGACACAGGTCATACACGGTTGTAGGTCGCAATGTAGATATTTTTGGTGGGGGAATCAAAGACCTTTCCCTGTTTATCTCCC
>SFIS01000079.1 GCA_004555245.1 Bacteroidales bacterium | reverse complement strand
TCGTGCCGAAGATGCGCTTGAAACCGAAATCGGTCAGCAGGCTGATGTATCTGTCTTCTACTTCTCGCATGGCGTTGGCTTTTTTGATTGTTGTGCAAATGTAAGAACTTTTTCCGAGAATCCCAAATCATTTGCCGTTTTTTTCAGTTGCTCAGCCGTTTACACCTTTTGTCCGCCGCCGTTGTCAGGCGTTTATCAGGAGATGTTTCCCGCCGCAACAGAACCGGAGGTTTCGGTTATGCTCTGCAAAGGGACACGGCCTCTCTCTTGTTGCCAGTATGTGGCTGTCTTGCGGCAGACGGTCACTTGACCTCTTTCACCGTATAGACCACTACGGGGAGATGGTCGGCATAACCGTCGAGCCACTGGCCGCCGGCATGGGTGCGCTTGGGGTTCCCCTTGTACTTGCCCTCTGTCTGGAAGAGATAGTCGCGGCTGAAGATTTGATGACGGAAATATTTCAGCGTAGAGAAGTCGTTCGTCTTCTTGCGGTTAAGCAGATTCTGTGACATGAGAATCTGGTCGAAGAGATTCCACTGCCCGTCGTAGCGCAATGTGCCCTTGCCGGACTTGATGACAGAAATCCACGGATTGTAGAGGTCTGTAGCACCGACATCGTCAATATTCTCTTTGCCCCGCAGCCCCTCGCACATCGAACGGTCGGTGGGGTCGTCGTTCATGTCACCCATGACGAAGAACTTTGTGTCAGGAGACTGTTTGCGTATGTCGGCGATGATGGCAGTGATCTGCTCGGCGCCTGACACGCGCTTCTCGTCGCCGGGACGAAGACGCGACGGGAGGTGGGTTACAATGACACACACATCTTCGTCGGCAAGCCTGCCGTGTACGGCAAGAAAACCGCGGGTGTAGAATGTCGTGTCGGCATCGACGTAAGGATAGAGGCGTGTGCGGACTGTATCGACAGTGAAGAGCGACGGGTTGTAGAGCAGCGCACAATCCACGCCACGCTTGTCAGCACCCTCGAAATGCACGAAACGCATGTTGCGCTGCGCCAGCGGCTCCTGCGCACAGAGGTCGGTCAGAGCCTTCGCATTCTCAACCTCTGACACACCGATGAAGGCACAACCCTTGGGCAGACGGTCAGTGCCCATCTCAGAAAGGACGCGGGCCATGTTGCGGAGCTTATGGCTATATTTCAGACCATTCCAACGGTAAGAACCCGTCGGGAGAAAATCATAGTCGCGCTTACCCTCGTCGTGGCAGGTGTCAAACAGATTCTCGAGATTGTAGAAGCCTACGGCATACATACGGTACTGTTTCTCCTTTGCGCACAATGTCAAGGCAGATGATAATACAAAGAGCAGGACAAGGGCTCTGATGCTTCTTTTCATAATCGGATGTTTTTTTGAAAATATATAATTACGCACCCCTATATTATATTAAGGTTTAAAGATAGGAATATTGAGGTTTGTGCCGCAAAAGTAATAATTTTCTGTGACAAAAGGAAAAAGAATTGGGAAAAGTTTTGGATTTTAATTAAAAATACGTAACTTTGTCAACCCAATTTAACTTTTACAAGCAAAAACTATGTCAAAGAAGCTATCAGTGGTTATGGCACTGCTCTGTCTGTCACAAATCATGGTCGCGCAAGAGAGAACGACCACGGAGACAAACGACAGTATCGCCGCTACGCAGAGCGATGACGAGGCTTTCACCTTCACCGAAGCACAGCTGGGCGAGGATGAGGATATGTCGCAGAATGTGACTATTCTCGGCTCGAACAACAACATCTACGCTTCGCAGGTGGGCTATCAGTTCTCGCCCGTGCGGTTCCGTTACAGAGCTTTCAACCAAAAGTACAACGACATCTACATCAACGGAATGCAGATGAACGACATGGAGTCGGGACAGTTCCGATTCTCGCTCGTCGGTGGTCTCAACAATCAGACCAGAAGTGTGGAGCACTCGCTGCCCTTCGAGGACAATCTCTTTGCCCTCACTGCCATGGGAGGCTCCAACAACTACAACTTCAGGGCCGGCTCAATGCCTACCGGACACCGGGCAAGCATAGCAGGAGCAAACAGAAACTATACGCTGCGTGCAATGTACACCTACAACAGCGGATTCAACGATAACGGATGGGCTTACTCTGCAAGCCTCACCTACAGATGGGCTGACTACAGCACAGCCTATGTCAAAGGTACGTTCTACAACGCGCTCAGCTATTTCTTCGGAGTGGAGAAAATCCTCAACCAGAACCATTCTCTCTCGTTCAGCACTTGGGGAAACCCGACAGAAAGGGCAGGACAGGGAGGTGCGACAGACGAAAGCTACTGGCTCGCAAACTCAAACTTCTACAACCCATACTGGGGATACCAGAACGGAAAGGTCAGAAACTCGCGTATCGTCAGCGACTTCGCACCGGCTGCCGTGCTCACTTGGGACTGGAAAATCAATGACAGGAGCAAACTCACAACGACGCTCGGCGGAAGATACTCCATGTACAAGTCAACAAAGCTGAACTACAACAACTCTGACAACCCGCAGCCGGACTACTGGAAGAAACTCCCGTCGGCATACTATGACGTCTGGAACCCCGACAACAACAGAAACAACGAATATACTCCCACCGCATGGCAGGAGGCTTACGACTTTATGACCGCGTGCGAGGAAAACAGACAGATCAACTGGGACAGGCTGTATGCCTCCAACCACTCTGTCAACGAGCAGTGGAGCGATGCGTCGCAGGCTGCGAAGCTTGCGGGAATGGCGATGTACTATATACAGGCGAAACGCATCGACGCCCTCAACATCCAGCTCAACTCCATCTTCAACCACGAGATCTCGCTCAACCAGCACCTCACGGCAGGCGTAGGACTCGGAACAAACAGCGCACGACACTACCAGACAATGGAAGACATGCTGGACGCAAAGCACTTCTATAACATCAACACCTATGCGCTGAGCGACTACGGATACTCGTCGGACAAAGTGCAGTATGACCTCAACAACCCCAACGCAGAGGTGGGAGAGGGAGACACTTTCGGATACGACTATTACATCAACGTCAGAAAAGCAAACGCATGGGCGGCTTATACGCTCAACTACAACCGCCTGCACCTGCTTGTGGGAGCGAAGACAAGCTACACGCAGATGCAGAGAGACGGCAAGATGAGAAACGGCTTGGCTGCCGACAACTCGTACGGGAAATCCGGCACGGCACACTTCGGAGACGGAGGAGGAAAACTCTCCATGACGATGAACCTCGGAAAAGGACATGCCGTATCGCTCGGAGCAGGATACGAATGGAGGGCACCACAGGCCGCTACGGCTTTTGCCGCACCGGAGGTGAACAACGATTTCGTAAGAGACCTGCACAACGAACGTGTCTTCTCATCTGAACTGAGCTATCAGATGAAACTCCCGATCGTCGCTTTCAACATCTCAGCTTACTACTCGCACATCGACAACGGCACCGAATGGCAGAACTACTACTTCGATGATGAAAACTCTTTCACTTACGTCTCTCTACCTGGCATAAAGAAAGCATACTACGGCGTTGAGGCCGGCGTGAAGGTAAAGCTGAACTCTGCTCTCGACTTCAAGGCTCTCGGGACTGTCTCTGACGCAAAATATCTCGAAAACACCACAGCAAACTATATGATGTCAACAAGCGGAGAATACAAGTCAACTCTCGTGTACAACAAGGGCATGCGTGAGAGTGGAACTCCGCTGACAGCTACATCGATAGGGCTGAGCTACCACTCCAACGGATGGTTTATTGACCTCTACGGCAACTGGTATGACAGAATATACCTCTCATGGTCGCCATCGCTCAGATATGAAGACTCTCTGAAGAAACAGGGCCTTATAACAACGGGCGTTGACGAAAACGGAAACATCACCACTCTGGTTGACGTACCGGAACAAGCAAGGGGAAAAGGTGGATGGATGGTTGACGCTTCAGTAGGCAAAAGCATGTATCTCAAACATGGCTCGCTCTCTATCAACCTCTCGCTTACCAATATCCTCAACAATGTGAAAATCTGTACCGGAGGTTACGAGCAGTCCAGATCAAGCTACACGGTTGATGCTGACGGGTCATTCTCCGGAGCACGCGTTTACAGCTTCGCAAAGAACCCGAAGAAATTCTATGCCTACGGCACCAACGGCATGTTGAACATCACTTACAAATTCTAAACAACACCAGGAGGACTAAAAATGATGAAAACAAAACATTTCGCTTTAGTTGCACTCTTGGCAACAACAGCACTCGCCACCTCATGTATGGATGGAGGGTACGGAGACATGGAGGATGTGACAACGCAGACCGCATACGGTAACGACACCATCACCGAACATAACGTCGTCACACTGAAACAGCTGCGGGAGATGCCGAAATACAAAAACGTCCTGACGCAATACAGAGACTATAAACTCGTGGATGACGACCTGCAGCTCAAAGTGCGTGTCACGGGCAACGACATCGGTGGCAATATATATAATAAGGTGGCAGTGCAGGACGAAAACGGTGACGCTATCTTCATCTGCGTATATTCTGGAGGTATGTTCTCATACCTGCCCGTCGGCCAGGAACTCATCATAAACCTGAAAGACCTGTATATCGGCACATACGGATACCAGCAGCAAATCGGTACGCCATACACCACGTCAAGCGGAAACACTTACCCTGGACGTATGGCGGTCAGCCTCTGGATGAAACACTTCAAACTGCTTGGCAAACCTGACACCTCGGCCCCGAATGTGCAACCTGTCGAGTTTACGTCAGAAATACAGAAGGACATCGAGAACAATGCCGGAAAGCTCATGACACTGAAGAATGTCGAGATAGCTGCCGCTAACGGAAAAGCCACATGGGCGCCGGACAACGGATCGGACTTCTCGATATCACGGTCAATAAAGGGATACCCTTCATCCGTCGTCATATACACATCGACAAGCGCAAAGTTTGCGGCTGAGGTGATGCCGACGGGGAAGGTGGACATCACTGGTGTCTTCTCACGATACAGCACGACATGGCAGATACAGCTGAGAACAGCCGACGATGTGAAACCGGCACAGTAAACACATGCTGAAATAAAGCATAAAGCAAAAAAAACATATTCAGACAAATCAGAACCGTTATTTTATGAAAAAGATATTTTATTCTCTCTTCGCACTTGCTGTCTCTGCACTCGCACTGCAGAGCTGCGAAGATGTGCCTGCTCCGTACGATATTCCAGGAAGCGGCGACAAACCTACTGTTATAGAGCCTGCGGGCAATGGCACGGAAACTGATCCGTACAACATCGCCGGAATCATCAAGGCGACTGAAAACCTCAACTCTGGAGAAACATTGCCGGAGAAAGTGTATTTCACCGGCGTCGTGACAAGCGTGAAAGAGTGCAGCCCTTCTTACGGCAACGCTACGTTCTATCTCGGAGACGACATCGAATCCACAAAGACTTTCTATGTCTATCAGTGTCTCGGACTTGGAAACAAGAATATCGTATCTGAAGACGAAGTGCAGGTGGGCGACACCATTACCATCTACGGCTCTATCACAAACTATAACGGCACGATAGAAACGGCCAAGAAAGATGCGTATATCTATAAGTCGTCAAGAAACGGAAGCAGCGAACCTGTAGGGGAAGGAGAACCTAAAGGCAGCGGAACCTTGGAAGACCCGTACAACAGTGTGGCTGCTAACAAAGTGGCGGCTGCCCTGAGCTCGACTGAACAGAGCGGTGTGGTATATGTCAAAGGTAAAGTGGTGTCTATTAAGGAGCAGTACAGCACTCAGTTTGGCAATGCCTCTTACTATATTTCTGATGACGGCACATCTGCCGGACAGTTCTATGTCTTCCGCTCAATGTATCTCGGCAACAAGAAATACTCTTCCGGCGACCTGCTGAAAGAAGGTGACGAGGTGATAGTGTGTGGCAAACTTATGAACTATATGGGCAACACGCCGGAGACCGTGCAGAATGAATCTTATCTCTACTCGCTCAACGGAAAGACCGAAGGCGGAGGCACCTCTGATGCCGGCACTCCTAAAGGCTCTGGCACGCAGGCTGACCCGTTCAATGTCGCAGGTATCATCAAATATACAAGTGCTCTCGATGCCGACGAACAGTCATCAGGCAATGTGTATTTCAAGGGTATTGTCTCGAACGCAAAAGAAATCTCTACGACACATAAGAACGCTACGTTCTATATCTCTGAAGACGGTTCGGCAAACAACGAGTTCTATGTGTTCCGCGCAAAAGGACTTAACGGAGCTGACATCACATCAAGCGATGATGTGCGGAAAGGTGACGAAGTCGTTATCTGCGGCAAGGTCGTGAACTATAAAGGCAACACGCCTGAGACTGTTCAGAACGAAGCGTATATCGTCTCTATCAAGCATAACAGCGAACCGGGCGGTGGCTCTGACGGTGGTGAAGATGTGCCGCCGACAGGAGACAACCTTCTCGGCAATGGAGGCTTTGAAACATGGAACGGCGATCTGCCTGCAAACTGGAAAACAACGTCAACGGCTGGAAATGCAACCTTGAGCAAGAGCACCGATGCACATGGCGGCTCATATTCTGTCAGCATAGGTTATACGGCATCTGCAAACAAACGTATGGGATACAAGGAAACTGAACTTGAGGCAGGAACATACGTATTCACATTTTATGCCAAGGCTACTAATAGCGGAAAGTGTCAGACACGCGCCGGATACGTACCTGTGAAAGACGGCAGTGTCGGGTCGTACATCTATGGAGACTATGTTGACATCAGCAAAACGGAATGGAAGCAGGTGACATACGAGTTTGAACTGAAGGAGAAATCCACAGTCTGTCTTGTTATCATGAACCCGAAATCTTCAGGCTATCATGAGTCGCAAAACATTCTGGTTGACGACGCTAAACTTATTAAGAAATAACACATGACGGTTTTGTCCCTTAGGCTGTCGCAACCAAAGGGACAAAACTGTTTCTGTTTTTGCAGCCATCTTGCAAAAACAATATTGTTGCAACTGCATTGGTTTTAAAACCGATAATTTATTAAGAACTAACCCTAAAACTAAACGAGAAACAACACTATGAACAGAACAGCAAACCCCGGAAAGGAGACTTTCGGACTTATCATCGGTACACGTGCATATTTCAATGCAGACCTTGCTGTCGATGTGCGTAAAACAATCATCAGCAACCTGACGGAAGAAGGCTACGGATATGTCATCCTGGACGAGGAAGACACACCGACAGGCGGCTCGATGGAGACTATCACGGACGGAAAGAAATGTGCGGAACTCTTCCGCAAACACCGTGACGAGATTGACGGCATCATCGTCTCGCTGCCCAACTTTGGCTTTGAGATTGGCATCATCAATGCCATCTCGCGTGCAGAACTGAATGTGCCTGTGCTTGTGCAGGCTTGTGACGACGAGAATGACAAGGTGGACCTCGATTCGCGTCGCGACGCCTTCTGTGGCAAGATTTCTGTATGCAACAACCTCTATCAATATGGCATACCTTTCACTGACACAACGTTGCACACATACAGCATTCATTCGCCTCTCTTCATGCAGGATGTGAAGCGTTTCGCTGCTATATGCCGTGTCGTGAAGAAACTCACACACTGCCGTGTGGGACAAATCGGCACGCGTCCTCTCGGATTCAACACCTGCCGCGCATCGGAGAAACTGCTGCAGGCTTCGGGCATCACCGTGGTGCCTGTCGATCTCTCTGAAATACTGTACAACGCAGAGCGTATCGCAGACAATGACCCGCGCCTCTTGGAGAAAATGATTGCAATAAAAGGATATGCTACAGTGCCGGAGGCGTACGACGACAAGGTTATGGTGCAGGCGAAGTTCGGATTGGCGGTAGAGACCTGGATAGAAGAGAACGAGGTGGACTGCTGTGCACTGCAATGCTGGGATTCGCTGGAGCAGAACTACGGCTGTGCTGCCTGTGTGACAATGTCCATGCTCGGAGAGAAAGGCATACCTTGTGCCTGCGAGACCGACATTGCCGGTGCGGTCTCAATGTATGCGCTGCGTCTTGCCGCTGAACTTGCCCCGGCTCTTGCAGACTGGAACAACAACTTCGCTGAGGACCGGAACATGTGCGTCGTGACACACTGTGGAAACTTCCCCAAGTCTTTTGTGCGTGACGAGATAAAACTCGGCCCTTTGGGAGTGCTCGGCAGAACGCTCGGAAAGGTACGCACTTTCGGAGCGGTGTATGGTAAGTGTACAGAGGGCGAGTTTACGTTCTTCCGCATCTCTACCGACGATACGCTCGGGTGCATAAAGGCGTATCTCGGAAAGGGAGACATGACAAACGACCCCTACGGAATGGACGGATGTATCGCCGTGACTAAGGTGCCGAACCTGCAGCAACTGATGAAGTATATCTGCAAGAACGGATTTGAACATCACGTGGCGATGGTGCGTACAGATGTCGTGGATATACTCGTGGAAGCTATAGATACATATCTCGGATGGGAACTGTATGTCCATGAGTAGGGACTTCTGTATCAGGGAAACATTATCAAATTGAGAAAAAGACTGACAATGAAATTCATCTCTTGGAATGTCAATGGGCTGCGTGCCTGTGTAGGAAAGGATTTCGAGAAGGTCTTCCTGTCATTGGACGCCGATTTCTTCTGCCTCCAGGAAACGAAGATGCAGGCGGGACAGTTAGACCTGCAGTTCCCGGGATACTTCTCGTACTGGAACTATGCTGAAAAGAAGGGATATTCCGGAACGGCTATATATACAAAACATGAGCCTGTCGGAGTGTTCTACGGTATGGGCGATGTGACGGAGGATGCCAATGGCGAGCCTTTGGTTTCGTACAACGAGGCTTCGGTGCATAACAACGAAGGAAGGGTGATAACTCTGGAATATCCGGAATTCTACTTCATCACGGTCTATGTGCCTAATGCTCAGGATGGGCTCCGACGCCTTGGATATCGGATGGAATGGGAGGATGCCTTCAGAAAATACATCGCTGCGCTCGACAGAAAGAAGCCGGTGATATTCTGTGGTGACCTGAATGTCGCACACAATGACATCGACTTGAAGAATCCGAAAACCAACCGCAACAACCCGGGCTTCACGGACGAGGAACGCGGAAAGTTTACCGAACTCCTCAATGCCGGATTTATCGACACCTTCAGAACCCTGCATCCTGAGGAGGTGAAATATTCCTGGTGGTCTTATAGATTCAGAGCACGAGAGAAGGGTATAGGCTGGCGTATAGACTATTTCGTCTGCTCGGAGCGTCTGAAAGAGCGCCTGGTGTCGGCTGACATACATAATGACATCTTTGGCTCGGACCATTGCCCGGTTGAGATGGTGCTCGACTGACAAACGGAACTTGCAGCCCGAAAAAAGCAGAATGCCGCATTGAACTGTCACACAGTCAATGCGGCATTTGCCTGTTTCTGTAAGGTGTATGTCACCTTATCTCGATGGAGTGTTTGTCGGGGAATGCCTTCCAGCGTTTGCCGTAGGCGTCGTAGGCATCGGTGACGATGACAAAGGCGTCGGGGGAGATGGTCTTTACCGCCGTAGTGACGGCTTCCACCTCACGCATACGTACCATCATCATCAGTGTCTGTTTCTCTCCGCGTGAATAAAGCCCTTCGCCGTCAAGCACGGTTGCCGTACGGTCGAGGCGGTGGATGATGTAGTCGCGCAGCGTATCGTCATCTTTGCGGGTGATGACAAATATCAGCTTGTTGTTCTTTGAACCGGAAGCGACGTATGCCAATGTCCGAGACATGATGAAGATACAGATGAGAGAGTAGCCGGACAGCATCCATGTGTTCTTTGTCTCTAAATCTACACCTATGCCGAAGCCTATGACAAGCAATCCGAAACCTACTATCGTGGCATCAACGGCAAGCAGCGCATTCGAGAAACGCACTCTCAGATATTTGTGCATCAGCATCGCCACGATGTCTGTACCGCCTGTGGTGGAATGGCTTTTCATTATGAAACCGGACCCGATGCCTATCATGACAGAGCCTAAGACGACCGCCAGGATGAGGTTGTCTGAGAGGTCAAGTCGCCCTCCGAACATTTCTGCAGGTGACAGCTGGTGTAAGGCTTCGGGCGTGGGATACACCATCTTTGACAACGCATTCATGAAAAACGGTGTCAGGAGTGTGGCGTATAACGTCTTGGCTCCTATACCTTTCCCTAACAGGAAATATGAGGCAGTCAGCAGGGGGATGCTGATGACATAACTGAATGTTCCGACCTGAAACTGCGGCATGAGGTTGTGCAGGACGATGCTGGTGCCGAACACGCCTCCAGGAACAAACTTATATGGGCTGATAAACAACACGAAGCCGACGCTTACAATAAGGCATCCCAATGTGATTGTGATATAATCCATCGCATTGCTGCGCAATTTGGGATGTGATTCTACAGCAGTGCGGGAGTTTGGTGTGGCGGCCGGCTCCTTCCCTGTCGTACTCACTGACGTGCCGCTGTTTGTGTGGAGAGAGGTGTATGCCGTGTTTTCCTGCATAGCCGGCTTTGCTCCTTGTTTTCTTGTCATTTATGTCTTGTCTCGTTTCTGGTGGTTTCCGGTTGTCCCTTGTCTTGTCTTATGCTTCCGCTTCTTTTCTGTTACTTCAGCGAATACTCTATCGTGTTTACAACTCTGAGTCTCTTGATGTACGGGGTGTTGCTGTCGCGGTCCTCTATAGAGAACTGCCCTTGCTGGGCAGAAAGGATGCCGCCGAGAGAACTCTCGGAGTCGTCTGCGAACTTCTGGGCTGTAGCACGAGCATTCTTTGTCGCTTCTTCTATCATCTCGGGCTTGATTTTGTTCAGTCCCGTAAATTCGTAGGACACAGTAGTGTTGCTGTATTCTTCGCTGACAAGAGCGATGCCTTGTTTCATCAACTCTGACTGGCGACGCATCAGAGAGCGTACTTTGTCAACATCGGATGATGTGACGGTGATGACACTCTTTGCCTTGTAACGATAGTTCATTATCTCGTTGCCGTAGTTGTCTGCCTGACGGTCGGTGATTACGGGCGGGTTGACGCTGATGTCTTCGTCCTTTATGCCTGCAGATTTTAGGAAAGCCACCACTTGCCGGTTCTTATATACCAGCAGCTGGTACATCGCGGCAGGGTCGTTCCCCAATTCCTTGTAAACCAGAGGCCATGTCACTTTGTCGGCCTTCACTTCACGTTCTGACAATCCTTTCACAGTGACCCTCCTGTCCATATCCTTGAATGTCACAATGCCGCTGCGAAGGGCAAAGCCCATTACAACAATGCCTGCTGCAATGATGATGGCTGAAATGATTTTCTCTGTCTGTTTCATAGTAGAACCTGTTTTTATGATGTGAATGATGAAATATATGAATCACTTGGTTTTGTTGCCTGCCCGTTCCCGCTGATGCTGTCAGCCGATACCTTCTCTATCAGGAAATCGCCTGTCTTTTCGTACTTTCTCGCTATGACAGTGTCGCTCTTCGTTGCAGGCTGAGGCATCTTCCCGTCTTCCATGACGCACATTGGGTTTTGCGAGATATATGTAACGGTCAGTCTCACTTCTGCTATTGTTGTCTGTCTTGTGCCTATGGATTTGCATCCGGCAAGTGTGCCGGCGAGTATCGTAAGCGTCGGGAAAATCTTGCAGACTTTCATATAGCTTCGCATAGTGTGTATATAATATATTAATGTACGCGTATGATGATGCATACCGCCATGTCACGCCTGTGGCGTTAGGTATGCTGCAAAGATAGGCATTAATATCCAATCGCCAAAATAGTTTGTGCAAAAAAATGTGTCTGCGTAGTTAAACAAATGAAATGTGCTGCTTTTTTGACTGTTTTGCTTCTTTTCATGACAAAATATTTCCGTGTCTCGGATATTATTTGTAACGTGAGTTCGACGAAATATAACCCATTGAAAATTTTCTGTATTGCAGATGATTTTTGCAAAGTTTTTGATGCACAGATGGCAAAATATACGTTTAAGGCAGAAAGGAAGCGCAAATATCACCGTGAAA
>SFIS01000078.1 GCA_004555245.1 Bacteroidales bacterium | reverse complement strand
CATTATCAGCAAGTGACAACAGTCGAGTAGGATTCACTACACTCCTTTATGTCACATACTGATTATGCATCACTAATCAATACAATCATTATAAAAATACTTTTGCACACCTACTTATAAAAAGAATTTTGCACACCTACTTAAGCAACCAAACTGCATATAATGACATATTGAATCACCCTAAAAAATCCATTCATATCATGACAAAAAACAAGATTGACGAAGTCATCGGCATGTATGACTTCAACGTTGACGACGCAGCCGTCGCCAAAGAGGTGAAAGAACTGCTCGACGCACATCTCGAAGAGAACATGAACAAGGAGGTCTATAGGACCATCATGAGCGGAATCGAACTGACGACGCTGAAAAACACTGACTGCGAACGCTCTGTCATCGCCATGACAGAGAAAGTCAACCGTCTCGAGGACGAACACCCCGAACTGCCGCCCTTTGCCACCATCTGCGTCTATCCTTGCTTTGCAGAGGCTGTGAAGAACACGCTGACAGTCGAAGGAACCGGACTGACCTGCGTCAGCGGATCATTCCCATCATCTCAGGCAAGACTCGAGGTGAAGGTGGCGGAGACATCGCTCGCCGTTGCCGACGGAGCAACTGACATCGACATCGTGCTCTCGGTAGGGAGATTCCTCGACGGAGACTATGAGAGCGTCGTAGAGGAGATAAGCGAACTGAAAGAGGCGTGCCGCGACAGAATCCTGAAAGTCATTCTCGAGACGGGATGCCTCAGAAACGGCAGCGACATAAAGCTCGCGGCGATGCTCGCAATGTATTCTGGAGCGGATTTCATCAAGACAAGCACGGGCAAGGAGAAGGTCAGCGCAACGCCCGAGGCGGCTTATATCATGTGCCGCGCAATAAAGGAATATTTCGAGAAGACCGGCATCCGCATCGGTCTGAAGCCTGCCGGAGGCATCAACACAGTGCGCGACGCGGTGGCTTACTACACGATAGTGAAAGAGGTGCTGGGCGAAGAATGGCTCAACAGCGACTATCTGCGCTACGGAACATCACGACTGACAAACCTCATCATGAGCGAACTGCTGGGCGAAGAGGTGAAATATTTCTGACCGTCACGAGCAGACAACTTGACCACACTATAGGGTCAACGTGGCCATGCTGAGCAGACAACACGATCACACTGAAGGGACAACGCGACCACACTGAAATGTTCACCGGCAAAAAAAGTGTGTGCAGCCGTCATGTCCTGACACACTATTCCACAAAACAAAACATGTCCGGGATTGGCGAATCACATTCGCCTGTCCCGGATATGTCATTTTGGGTGTTTTTCTTGCCGTCAGAGACATAAAAAAGTGTGGATAGTATTATTACCACCACACTTGTTTTCAACCTCCTCAAAAGCAATTTCTTTTGGGTGAAATATCGTCTCGAAAAAGCACGTAAGCACGTCTTAAGACGTTCGCCCTACCCTATCGGATGACTATCTTGACCGCTTCCTTGGCCGTTGATGAATCATACGTATATGAGATGGTGTAGGACAAGGCTCTATAGTCAGAGGTGAGGTCGATTGGCTTGCCGAATTTCTGGTTCAGTTTCGACTCTATGCGATCGCCAATTTCCTTGGCTGTTTTTGCCACATTGCTTTCTTTCGACTGTGCGCGAAGGATGATGTTGTTGCTTGATAACATCTCCTGTCCCTTGTAGAACTCTTCGTAAACGATGTCGTCAATCTCTTTGGCAGTCACCGTGCCAGTGATCTCAGTTGATGAAACCTTAGAGTATTCGAACGAGCGTGAGATGAAGATTATGCTGTCAATCTCTTCTTCGGTGGTGCAGCTTGCAAATGAGAGTGTCAACAAGCAAGCAAGAAATGTAAACAGATGCTTTTTCATTGTCTGAGTTGTTTTTTTGTTAATGACAGTTGGTAATTTATAGTTTATAATAAAGTGGTTTTCAGACGTTTAACTTATTACACGTCGCGTCCGATTACATAGTCGAGATAGGTCTTCAGGGCATTCTTAACCTTCTCGTCCCTGACATCTTCGTTGACGTATGCTATGGCTTTCGCATAATATTCATCCATGGCATGACGTGCGAAATTTATTCCTCCGTGTTCTATCGTATAAGCTATGAGGCGCTCAATCTCGTCTTCCGTTGCGTCGCCGGACTTTATCTTGTATGCGATGTCAGTCATCTCCTGCGGACAGGCGTTCTCCCTGTCGTTCAGTACAAAAAGCACGGGGAGTGTCAGCTTTCCTTCACGCATGTCGATACCCGTAGGTTTACCTATTTTTTTCGAGTCTGAATAGTCGAAAATATCGTCTCTGATCTGGAAGATGATGCCTATGTTATGACCGAAATGACACGCTTTCACGATGTCCTCCTCCGTCGCTCCGGCAGCATACGCACCGAGATAGCAGCACGCCTCGAAGAGCGATGCGGTCTTCTTGGATATCACGTCATAATAGTTGTCTATGGAGAAGTCTTTCGTCGAGATATTCTGCTGCTGTGCCACCTCACCTCTCGACAAGGTCTGTCCGAGACGTGCGAGCGCTTCTGTCATGCGCGGCTCGTTGCATTTCGCTATCTCCATCAGTGCTGTCGAGAGAATGTAATCGCCTACGAGAACAGCAAGGCGGTTGTTGAAAGAGGCGTTGACAGAAGCCTGTCCGCGACGTTCGTCAGCCTCGTCAACGACATCGTCGTGAACAAGACTGGCGGTATGCAACAACTCAAGCGAGCATGCTGCATGCAACGCCTTGAACATCAGAGGCTTGTCATCGCCGGTCAACACCGACTTCACCTGCATGAAATCTCGGTACAAAGCACCGTGCTGCTTCAGATATTCAGACTTGGCGACAAGCAGCGTCAGCAGCGGCCGCATACGTTTGCCGCCCCGCTGCATGATGTGTTGCAACATCTGGTTGAGCAGACCGTCAGTAGATGAAAGTGCAGTTGAGAAAATCTCGGCAAACTGCTTCATCTCTTTCGCTACAGGATGGGTTATTTCTGACAGGATATCCTTCATAGGGAGTATTATAAAGTTATATCAACAAGAAAAATAGGATATGGTAACCTGCTCTCCCCTACCCTTTTCCTCACGTTGTTTCGAAGCAGAACTAACACTGCAACACCGGACGAGAAGCATCGGAAGATGTAGTTGATAAAGAATTGAAAGTTACAAAATCATATTTTCGCACAAAATTAAGAAAAATATTGGGATTTATGAAAACTTTTGTGTACTTTTACAAAAAATTTTATCAACAAAGCGCATTTCATGCTTAAAACGTATGTATTCAGACTTTGTATTACATACGCAGACGCATGACAAATAATGCGCAGCAGCATAAAAAGCATATACCTTATAATAATGAAAAAGCTATTACTTCTCGACGCCTACGCCCTCATCTATCGCTCCTACTATGCCCTTATCCGATCTCCGAGAATCAATTCCAAGGGTATGAACACTAGTGCGGTGCTGGGCTTTGTCAACACTCTTAACGAGGTGATAACGAAAGAACGTCCCGACTACCTCGGTGTGGCTTTCGACCATGGCAAGACTTTCCGCCACGAGGCATTCCCACAATACAAGGCGCAGCGCGACGAGACTCCCGAGGACATACGCCGTTCGGTGCCGGTCATCAAGGACATTCTCGCGGCGTGGCACATCCCGTGCCTCCAGGTTGAGAACTACGAGGCTGACGATGTCATCGGAGCCGTCGCCACCATGGCGTCACGACACGGAATTGCCGATGAAATGGGCGGAAATGACAGCAGGATAGAGACATTCATGCTCACGCCGGACAAAGACTACGGACAGCTCGTTAAACCTCTCGTCAAAATGTATAAGCCTCGTCACGGCGGCGGCTACGATATTCTGGGAGAGAAAGAGATCTGCGAGAAATACAATATCAGCAGTCCGTCTCAGGTCATCGACCTGCTCGCCCTCATGGGCGACAGCGCCGACAATTTCCCCGGATGCCCGGGCGTAGGAGAAAAGACAGCCATAAAACTTATCAGCGAATGGCAGTCGTGCGAGAATCTTATCGCGCATGCGCAAGATATAAAAGGTGCGATAGGCAGAAAGGTGGCCGACCACGCTGACGATATCAGGATGTCGAAATTCCTCGCCACCATACGCACTGATATCGAAGAGGTGTGCCAGAACTTCGACAAAATCCTCGAGAGCATGACACTTCAGGAGCCGGACGCCGCTAAACTCTCTGCCATCTTCGACGAACTGGAGTTCCGGACTCTCGCAAAGAAAATTCTTGGCGGTGATTCCAATGCCGCTGCCGGAACTGTACCGTCGGGCAACGACATTTCTCTCTTCGGTTCAAAAACTCCTGCTGACGACGCCTCCTCTTCAACCCGCCCTACCCTATCCGCCTCTGCCGACGCACAAGTCATCGTCACACGCAATCTGTTTGGCGAAGAAGAGTTAATTAATGTAAATGTAAAGAAGTCTAAAAAACCTAAAACAGACGCTAAAATTCAAACCGTCGAGAACGCGAAATTTCCGACCGACGGAGCGGAAGACGGAAAATTTCGCAAGGAAAACAGCCTTGAAACGGTGTCCCATTCTTACTATCTTGTTGACACATTGGAAGATACTGCACGTCTTTGTGACAGAATCTTGACAAACGAAATTATATGTTTTGACACCGAAACGACATCAAAGAGCAGCATCGAGGCAGAACTCGTGGGAATGAGCTTCGCCGTTGCGGCTGGAGAGGCGTGGTATGTCTCGGTGCCGGGAAAAATGCGCGAGGTGGCAGAGGCAATGCGTCCCGTTCTTGAGAACGCTGCCGTTGCCAAGGTCGGGCAGAACATGAAGTACGACATCGAGGTACTCTCGAAATACGGCGTCAAAGTGAAGGGGCAGCTCTTCGACACGATGATAGCCCATTATCTGCTTCAACCGGAGCTCAGACACAACATGGACTACATGGCGGAGACACTCCTCGGCTACCGCACCATACACTACGACGACATCGTGCCCAAAGGCAAGACGATGGCAGACCTCCACCCTATCGACATTCGCGACTATGCCTGCGAGGATGCAGACATCACCCTTCAGCTGTGGCAGGTGCTTCAGCCGAGGCTTCATGAGCAGGAAGGCTTGTGGCAACTCTTCACTGACATCGAGATGCCTCTTGTCGAGGTGCTTGCAGACATGGAACTCACCGGCGTCGCCATCGACACCACTGCCCTGCGCGAGGTGTCACGCCTCTTCACGCAACGTATGTCAGAACACGAGCAGAGAATCTACTCACTTGCCGGAAAGGAGTTCAACATCAATTCGCCGCGTCAGGTCGGCGACATCCTCTTCGGCGAGATGAAGATAATCGAGAAGCCAAAGCGCACAAAGACAGGACAATACGTCACATCAGAAGATGTGCTGACCTCGCTGCGCGGAGAGCATGAGATAGTGGCTGAAATCCTGGACTACCGGGGTTTGAAGAAACTTGTCGGCACATACGTCGATGCCCTGCCTAAGCTCGTGAACAAATCTACGGGACACATACACACCTCTTTCAACCAGTGTGTCACGGCGACGGGACGACTGTCGTCAAGCGACCCGAACCTTCAGAACATCCCGGTCAGGGGCGAAGACGGAAAAGAGATACGCCGCTGTTTCATAGCCGGCGACAGCACGGCTGACATTGAAGGCGGTCTGTTTGCGATGGCAGACGAAGCGGAAAAACAGGACAATTACCTTTTCTTCTCTGCCGACTACAGCCAGATAGAGCTGCGTGTCATGGCACACCTTAGCGGCGACGAGGCGATGTGCCGCGCCTTCCGCGAAGGCTATGATGTCCACGCCGCGACGGCCGCGACGGTATATGGCAAGGCGCGAGAAGACATCACACGCGACGAGCGAACGAAGGCTAAACGCGCCAACTTCGGTCTCATATACGGCATCTCGGCATGGGGACTGAGCCAGTCGCTCATGATCGACCGCAAGGAGGCGCGCGCGCTGATGGACGGATTCTTCAAGACTTTCCCTAAAGTTCAGGAATACATGGAGTTATCCAAGCAGAGAGCGGCGGGCTTAGGCTATGCCGAGACCCTTCTTCACCGCCGCCGCTACCTTCCGGACATCAACTCCGGCAACGCTACCGTGCGTGGCTTCGCAGAGCGTAACGCCATCAACGCACCCATACAAGGCACGGCTGCGGACATCATAAAAATCGCCATGGTGCGCATACACCGCCGCTTCAAGCAGGAGGGTCTCAAGTCGAAGATGATACTCCAGGTTCACGACGAGCTCAACTTCTCCGTACTTGCCTCGGAGAAAGACATCGTAGAGAAAATCGTGATACACGAAATGGAACACGCCTACCCTCTCTCCGTGCCTCTCGTCGCAGACTTCGGATGGGGCAGCAACTGGCTCGAGGCCCACTGACCATCACGCCTCACTGCCCCACCCTACCCCATCCGCTTTCTTTATACATACGACGAACCCGGGGCACGTCTGCAAGTCACAGAAAAAATTCATGCCATCAGACTTGCAAAAAGATTTGGCAGAATAAAAAAATATATGTACTTTTGCATAGCGAAAAACATAAGAAACAAATAAAAAGACAAAAATACACACAATGCAAGAAACAAGACAAAACCGCATCGCACGACTGCTGCAGAAAGAGTTGAGCCTAATCTTCCAGTCACAGACACGCATGATGCACGGCGTGATGGTCAGCGTCACACGAGTGAAGATAAGCCCCGACCTCAGCATCTGCACCGCATATCTCAGCATCTTCCCTTCAGAGAAAGGCGAAGAGATCATCAATGCCGTGACCCGCAACCAGGCCACCATTCGCTACGACCTCGGACAGCGTGTGCGCAACCAGCTGCGCATCATCCCCGAACTGCGGTTCTTCATCGACGATTCGCTTGACTATATCGACCACATCGACGAACTGCTGAAACGCTGATGCAGAATGACTTACACCATCCATAAAGAACAACAATGTCATTAGCACTAACCATAGCGCGCAGGTATCTCTTTGCGAAGAAAAGCACAAACGCCATAAACATCATCTCCGGCATCAGTGTCATGGGCGTCGTGATTGCCACCATGGCTCTCATCATCGTGCTGTCGGTGTTCAACGGTTTCCACGACCTCATCGCGTCGTTCTTCACCACATTCGACCCGCAACTCGAGCTGACGCCGAAGACGGGTAAAGCCGCACCCTCCGACGACCCTCTCCTGCTTAAGGTGAAGGAGTTGCCGCAGATTGATGTAGCCACAGAATGTGTTGAAGACCAGGCTCTTGCCGTATATCGAGGTCAACAGATGATGGTACGTGTCAAGGGTGTTGAAGACAACTTCCAGTATCTGACAAACATCCGTAGCATCCTGTATGGCGACGGAGATTTCACGCTTCATGCCGCCGATGTGGAATACGGCGTTCCGGGCATACGCGTGGCAAACGACCTCGGCACGGGAGCCTACTGGCCTGACTACATCAAAATCTACGCGCCGCAGCGCGAAGGGCAGTTGGACATGATGAATCCCGAGGCGGCGTTCACCGTCGATTCGCTCCTCTCGGCAGGATGTGTCTTCTCGGTGAAGCAGGCGAAATACGACAAGCAGTATATCCTCACCTCCATCACATTCGCCCGTAACCTCTTCTTCCGTCAGGGGCAGCTTACCAGTCTCGCCCTCAGACTGAAGCCGGGCTACAGCATCAGCGCCACGAAGAAGGAGATAGAGGCTATCGCCGGCGAGCGGTATTATGTGCGCGACCGCTTCGAGCAGCAGGCTGACACCTTCCGTATCATGCAGATAGAGAAGCTGTTGGCTTACGTCTTCCTCACTTTCATCCTCGTCGTGGCGTGCTTCAACATCATCGGTTCGCTCTCGATGCTGATGATCGACAAGAAAGACGACGTGCAGACACTCCGGCATCTCGGGGCGTCCGACACGCTCATCCGCCGCATCTTCCTCATCGAGGGGAGCCTGATTTCCGTTGTCGGTGCAGTGGCAGGCACATTGCTCGGACTGTTGCTGTGTCTGCTGCAGCAGGAGTTCGGCCTCGTGCGCATGGGTTCCACAAGCGGCACATTCCTCACTGACGCCTATCCGCTCAGCGTCCACTACAGCGACGTCGCCGTCATCTTCGTCACTGTCATCGTCATCGGGCTGCTGTCGGTGTATTATCCGGTGAGATACCTGACACGGCGACTGCTGTAAACAGGTAGCGCATAGCCCAGGGTAAAGCGTAGCGACACCCTGGGTTATTTCATGTAGGTGATGGTCGCGCTGAAAGCGCAAAAGCGTGGATAACAGCAGGATATTTAACGCTTTTGCACTTGGGTTTTTACGACAACAGAGACAACAGAAACAACGGTCTTATTCTGAACTCTATGTTGTCTGTTGACAACAACAAAAACAACTTTTACCAGCCTAAAGGCTGGTTGCCACTTGACCCAACTTTTACATTGTCGCGCTGAAAGCGCAAAAGCGCATAGCCCAGGGTAAAGCGTAGCGACACCCTGGGGAGAACGAAAAAGGCGGCGGCTTGCCCTTCCGGTGATGTCCGGAGTGTGGGCGAGCCGCCGCGTTGTTCAGGCTACGTCGTTCTTCGGCGTCTCGGTAACCTTCATGCCGCTGAGCAGAGAGCGGCTGCGGGCACCGGTAGCGCTATCGACGGTGTAGGCAGGAGAGAAGTTCACCTTCGAGCCCGTGACGTTCTTCGACACAGAGAACTCGCTTGCCTCTACGGCTCCGGTAGAGCGGAGGGCAATCTTGAACGTTCCGATGCCGTCGAGCTTGACAGCGTACGAATCCTGAAGCTTGCTGGTCATCACCTCTACGAGTTCGGTGAGCACTGCCTTCACGTCAGAGCGCTTCATCGAGCAGTTGCGCTCTATGATTTGCGCGAGGTCGTCGGTCGTTACGGTGCCGACATAGACGGTGCGGGCGAACCACTTGCCGTTGGCGGGGTCCTGACGGCCGTCAGAGAACGTACGTTCGAGTTTGCGGAGTTTGTAAAGCATAGACATAATGTTGTTCCTTTCTTTGTTTTTAAGGGTTAATAATGTTTTGTTTGTCGTCTCAAGCAATCGATTGTTTTGTTTGACGATGCAAAGGTAGCAATTGGCGCAAGCGATTCAAAACATTATGTGGATAGACAAATAGATAGAAACGTTCTGCAAGGTGTTATGCGCTGTCTTACGCTATCTGCAACAGTTGCTGTAACACTCTGACAGAAAACACATTATGTATATTCTTGTATCTACAAACCGTAGAAGAAAGAAAATTCCGTTTTTCAGAATCCGAGATGTTTCTTCAGTCCGAGGATTCCGGTGAGAGGCGATGATATCACGGGTTTCTGCGTGAGTTGTGCGAGGCGTTCTTCCATGCGTGCCATGGAGCCCTGTGCGAGCACGAAGAGATCGACTTTGTCAGCAATCCTCTGCGCCGCTTCCGCTATCAGCCGGTCGTGCGTCTCGCTGTCTCCGCTCTGTCCTGCGGCGAAAGCACCGTCAGCCAGTCCCTCAACGAGCGTGATGTCCTTTCCTGCCTCTCGTGCGCAGTTCTGCAGCAGTCGGCAGGTAGGGTCGAGCGTTGTCGGCAGCGTAGAGATCACTCCGATGCGCTTCGCCTCCCTGACGGCTTGCTCTGCCATGGGCTTGTCGATGCGGAAGACGGGTATGCGGCAGATGCCGTTTGCCATGTCGGCGATGTCGCCTACGCTCGAGCAGGTGTTGAACACTATGTCGGCTCCCGAATCCGCGGCGGCGTTATAATAGTCCAGGAGACGGCGCCGGACGGCGGGTGTCACTGCGTTGTGCGCTATCACCTCTTTTATCAGCGAGCTTTCGGCTATATGTTCTACCTGCACTTCCGGAAAGTGCTGTCTGAAAAGGTCGGTCAGCGGGCCCACGAGAGCCATCGCTGTGTGTACGCAAACTACTTTTTTCATTTTCTTCTGATATATTTAAATAAGGTGTAATGTCGTTTATCCCAGAATGTCGTATATCTCCTTCAGCGAATCTTTTGTCCCTACGTTTCCCGGGAAGATGATGTAGGGTAGGGGAGAGCCGTCTTTCTCCGCCATGATGCACGGCACGGAGTTGATCACCTGTCCCATCACGCGCGCCATGCCCACGTTCAGTCCGTGCGTCAGTATGTCGTGGCTTGTGATGCCACCTTTCGCCACGAGATATTTCGGGTGGCAGGGCAGTTGTCTTACTGTCTCGACGAGGAAGTCGGAGACGCGTTTTCCGAGAGCCTGGCGTTCTGCCGCATCGTCGGTGCGCAGCTCGGTCCTCGAGGTGTATATTACGGGCGTGACGCCCTGTGCCGCCATCCGGCGTATGGTGTCCGTGGTGTCGCTCATGAGGCGTTGCGGGCGGTTCAGAATGTCTTCTACGGGCAGTTCAATGCCTCCTACGCCATCTGCCGCGAGCAGGCGGTTGAGCTGTTCGGTGGTTTTCTTCACGTGCGAACCGACTACGAAACATCCCGTTCCCCCGCCCGACATCAGTTCCTGCGGGGTGATAAAAGGCTTGTCTGCGATGCCGCTGAGAGCTCTGGGCAGCGACGAGGATGCGCGCACCACGATGTCCGGCTGCCCCTTGCGTGCCGCCTCCGCCATCGTGTGGCAGAATGCGTAGAGGTCGGCATACGATGCCGCGTCGGGCGTCAGATAGCCGTCGGGGTCGGCGCCTTTCTCCGTGATATATCCGCGGAGGTCAGAGTGTGTGTATGCGAAGACATTGTCGTTGGCAAACTCCGTCTCCGCCACGGGCACGAGCGTCCCCTCCTGTCGCATATAGTGTATGCCGTTCACGGTCACGCGTCCGCTCTCTATGAACGCCGGCACGAACGGCACTTTCTCCCACACCTTCCTGCCGTGGCGCCGGAGTGTCTCGCGTATTACGTCCGTCTCGAGCGGGAAGTGTCCCCTGAGACACGAATCGCTGCGGCTGACACATATCAGATGGTAGCCGTAGTCCTCGTTAGCCCTCACCACCGCCTCTGCGGCGTCCTGCATCGTGCGCCGCGCCTCGTCGGGCGTCATGGAGCGTGTGTTGGTGAGGATGTAGAAGAAAGGCTCCCGGTCGCCGAAGGCGCGCTTCAGCGATGCCGCGCTCCATTCGGTCAGCAGCAGGCAGCCGTGTACGGTCTGTATGCCCGTGGGGTCGTCGTCGAAGACTACCATGCGGTAGTTCTCCGGCATGTCGGTGAGGTGTCTGACGTTATTGTTCTTCATTGACGATAGGTTTTGCAGGGTTGATGAATGCGAAGAGAGCCGCGCTCAACAGCAGCATCGCGGCTATCATATACAGCGGCAGGTTGTAGTTGCCCGTCTCTTTCAGCAGGTAGCCGAACATCAGCGAGCAGCAGAAGCCGCCGAGATTGCCGAAGGTGTTCATCGCGCCGGACACGAAGCCGGCATAGCGGCGGCCGAGGTCGATGCACAGCGCCCATGCCGACGGCAGCATCAGATCGAAGATGCCGAAGCAGAGCGAGAGGAAGATGAAGACCGCCGTCTTGCCCGGTATGAAGGCGGCGAGAACCATGCAGACAGCGGAGACGGAGAGCGAGAGTGTGCCCAGAGCCTTGCGCCCGGTCTTCACGCCGTAGCGTTTTGTCAGACGGTCTGTCAGCACGCCGCCGGCGATGTTGCCCGCCATGCTCATCAGGAAGGGTATGGCGACGGCGTATTTCAGCTCGTCGGCACCGAAGCCCCTGCCCTGTTTCATGTATTCCGGAAACCACGTGAAGAAGAACCACGACCCGAAGGCGTAGAAGAAATACATCCCGCAGATAATCCAGAACTGCCTGTGGGACGCTATCTCGCGCCATGGTATGCTGCGCTTCTCCTTCGCCGCCGCCAGCTTGCTGCCTCCCTTGTCGCGATATATTATGATCCACGCCACAGCCCACACGATGCCTATTGCACCGAGCAGCCAGAACGAGAACCGCCAGCCTTGCGATGCCACGAGCGGGATGACGATGAACGGTGCCGCCGCCCCTCCGAGACGTGTGGCAGCCCATACGAAGCCCTGCGCCTTACCCACGCGGTCTTTCTCAAACCAGCGGCTGATGACGGATGTCGAGCATGGCGACGCTCCAGCCTCGCCTATGCCGAAGCAGAAGCGGATGGCGAGCATCGACAGAAGGCCGCCAGCCATGCCCGTCAGTCCGGTGAACACCGACCACCACACCACTATCAGCGCCAGCACCCACCGGTGGCCCACCTTGTCGCCCAAGGCGCCCAGGGGTATCTGCATCAGTCCGTAAGAGAGGGTGAAGATGCTCATCACCCAGCCCCAGCCGCTCTGGTCGATGCCGAGGTCTGCCTTTATCTCAAGACTGGCGAAGGTGATGCACGTGCGGTCCAGGAAGGTGATGACGCTCAGCACCACAAGCAATACGAGGATAATGTCTTTCTTTTTCATGGACATACGTCATTCATGTTTATCTCTCGTCCCAGTATTTTCCTATTCTCAGCATCTCGCGGGCCTCTGCCGGAGTGGCGGGCTCGCATCCCATGAGGCGTATGATTTTTACGAGATGCTCCACCAGTTCGGCGTTGGTGTGCGCCCGCTTCCCCGGCTCGTAGTAGAAGCTGTCTTCAAAACCCACGCGCACGGCATTCGCTCCCATGCCTATGGCACACGCCAGCACCGACTGGTCTGCCATGCTGTCGTGGTTGACGCCCCACGACGAGCCGCCCTCTGCCAGCACGTTCAGCAGGGCGAGGTTACGGCCCGTGGCGGAGAGGTTGCTGCTCGCACCCGGACCGATGCAGTAGTTGTAGTGCAGCGGACGGCGCAGCACGCCCTCGTCGGCCATACGCGCGCAACACTCGATGTGCGAGAGGTCGAACAGCTCAAGCTCAGGCACTACGTTAGCCTCGCGCTGCCGCCCAGCCCAGTAGCGTATCTCGGGATTCGTGTTCACATACACCGTCTCGCCGAAGTTCACCGAACCCATGTTCAGCGACGCCACCTCCACCTCAGGCACGTTAAGGCTGACACAACGCTGCTCCAACGACAGCTCTGACAGACCTCCCGTCGAACCCTGGATTATCATGTCCGTCTCAGCGCGTATCATACCTATCGTCTTGCGGAACACCTCAAGGTCGAACGTCGGGTTGCCCTCGATGTCGCGCGTATGCAGATGCACCTGACACGCACCAGCCTTGTAGCAGTTCACAACGTCGGCCGTAATCTCCTCCGGAGACAACGGATTCTTACACTCTGATGGAATCTCCTTGCCCACATGACACACCGGGGCTACGGTGATGATGATTTTTCTCATAGTATATAATATTTTTGTCTTGGTTAGTCGTTTACCCTGCAAAAGTACACAAAAAAACTTATTACGCAAAGGAAAAGAGACAAAACATTTCAGTGTCACACAGATTTGTTGTAACTTTGCATGATGTATCATAAACCCACAGAAGAATATATGACAAGAGAAGAAACGGTGCTCGATTTCCTGCGCGCCCACGACATAGACTTCGAGTGCTACCACCACCCCGAAGGCAAGAGCATCGAGGAGGCGAAACGCTGGTGGCGCGACGACGGCTCGGTGCATTGCAAGAACATCTTCCTGCGCAACCACAAAGGCGACAGACACTATCTCGTCTGCCTGCACTGCGACCGCGTGCTCGACATCCACGACCTCGAACAGCGGCTGAAAGCGCGCCTCGCCACCGCCGGACTGCCGTCGCCCGGCAAGCTGTCATTCGCCTCGCCACAGCGCATGATGCGGTGGCTGGGACTGGAGCCGGGCAGCGTCTCGCCATTCGGCCTTATCAACGACACCGACTGCCACGTTCACCTCTTCCTCGACAAAGTGATCGAGACCGCCCCGACGCTTAGCTTCCACCCTAACGACTGCCGCGGAACGGTGGTCATCTCACACGACAACTTCATGAAATATCTCAAAGCCGTGGGCAACACCTACGAATTTCTGAATCTGTATTGACGTTACAAGCGTTAATAACGATAATAACGACAATAACGTTAATAACGATAATAACGACAATAACGATAATAACGTTAATAACGTCAATAACGCCAAAAAAAAAAAATAAACCTCCCATGACACGTATCCTCTTCGTCTGCCACGGCAACATCTGCCGCAGCCCGATGGCAGAATACATCATGCGCCATCTCGTTGACGAGGCGCATCTCGGCGACAGCATCCACGTCGCGTCGGCAGCCACCAGCACCGAGGAAATCGGCAACCCCGTCTATCCGCCAGCACGCCGCAAACTCGCACAGCACGGCATCTCATGCGACGGACACAGCGCACGGCAAATCCGCCCCGACGACTACGGCCGCTACGACATCATCGTCGGCATGGACCGCTACAACATCCGCAACATGATGCGCGTCTTCAACAACGACCCCGAAGGGAAAGTCCGTCTCCTCATGGACTTCACCCGGCGACCGGGCGACGTGGCAGACCCATGGTACACGGGCAACTTCGACGCCACATGGCGCGACTGCCTCGAAGGATGCACAGCACTCCTCAACCTCATCACCAGCCGACAATCATCTATATGAAAGAAGAACTCTCCTCATCCGACCGCCGCATCGACGACATCTGCCGCATCACATGGCTCGGGGCATTTGTCAACCTCCTCCTCGTCGCCGTGAAATTCGCCGCCGGCATCGCAGGCTTGTCAGCTGCAATGGTGGCTGACGCAATACACTCGCTCAGCGACCTCGCCACCGACGCCATCGTCATCATCTTCGTCAAGCTGAGCAACAAACCCGCAGACAGCGACCACGACTACGGACACGGGAAATACGAGACCTTCGCCACGCTCATCATCGGAACGCTGCTCGCCATCGTCGGCATCGGCATGATGTGGGGTGGGGGAGAGAAAATCCTCGACATCCTCAGCGGCACTATGATTCCCACTCCCGGATGGACCGCCTTCGCAGCCGGCATCGCAAGCATCGTGGCGAAAGAGACAATCTTCCAATACACGATGCACGCCGCACGCCGCACACACTCCAACACCCTCGCCGCCAACGCGTGGCACCACCGCTCTGACGCCCTCTCCTCTGTCGGCACATGCGCCGGCATCGGCGGAGCCATCATCATCGGAAACGACTGGGTCATTCTCGACCCTCTCGCCGCCGTCGTCGTCAGCGTCATCGTCACCGTCTCGGCACTGAAAATCATGCGCACAGCCGTCAACGAACTCTTGGAGAAGAGCCTGCCGGAAAACATCGAGCGCGACATCCTCGACATCGTAGCCGAGGACACCATCCTGCAGAACGTTCACCATCTGCGCACACGCGCCATAGGCAGCATCTACACCATCGACATGCACGTCCGTATGCCGGGCGACATGACGCTATCCGAAGCCCACCGACACACCATCCTCCTCGAACAGCGCCTCAGACAGGCATACGGAAAAGGGACTATCATCAACATCCACATCGAGCCGCTGAAAGTCAACGGCGTATATCCCGAATGAGGATGGAGGTGCAGCATGGAAAATCAGCCTGAAAGGCTATTCCCCCTCACGCCGCCCCCTCACACCCCACATAGCACGTGCGCCAGAAGAGCTCCGTGTCATAGTCGGCCTCGGCACGCAGCAGCACGTTGCGCAGACGGTCCTGTATAGTCAGACACCGCACACCCTTGCGGCGCTCGGCACGCTGCACACGCGCGTAGGGATTGCTCAGCGGCTTCAGACGCATCACGCCGAACACCTGACTCACTATCTCCGTGAACGACATCGTCATGCCGTCAGCACGCTGAAGCTCGCCGCTGACATAGCCCACCTTCAGCAGCTCAAGCAGGTCGGTCACACTCCCGGCCCACACACGGCCGTCGCCCTCGCACATGCTCAGCATCTTCTTCACCTGAGAAACTATCTCGCACTTCAGAACACGGTTCTGCTCACGCTCTGTCATATCGCAGAATCTTTTCTTACTCGTCATTTCCATTTTCTTTTCTTGTTTGTCGTGTTTGTAAAATAGGTTATTTTCTCCTTCGTTTGGATTTCGGCTGCAAAGTTAACCGAAAACTGTGCACACGCTGTTCACTCCAAACAAATTACGGTTAAAGATAGTTAAGCCTTAACGTTTTTTAATCATTGACAGCCCCTTCCCGCCACAGCACATATTTATATATACCGCGACAACGGCGCGGGAAAGAGAGCGGAAGACAAAAATTCTGTTAAATATACAACACGAACGAAAAAAATTACGTAACTTTGCAAGGCATTATGTGCAAACAAAACCATACACAACAATAAAACCCTAAACACAATGGCATTAAAATGCGGCATCGTAGGCCTGCCTAACGTAGGCAAATCAACTCTTTTCAACTGCCTCTCAAGCGCAAAGGCACAGGCGGCTAACTTCCCCTTTTGCACCATAGAACCTAACGTCGGCGTCATCACCGTGCCGGACGAACGACTGACACGCCTCGCGGAAATAGTACACCCGGGACGTATCGTACCCGCCACATGCGAGATAGTGGATATCGCAGGACTTGTGAAAGGAGCAAGCAAGGGAGAAGGCCTCGGAAACAAATTCCTCGGAAACATACGGGAGACCGACGCCATCATACACGTGCTGAGATGTTTCGACGACGAGAACATCACACACGTCGATGGAACTGTCAACCCCATCAGAGACAAGGAGATAATTGACACCGAACTACAGCTGAAAGACCTCGAGACAATAGAGGCGAAATACGCCAAGACACAGAAAATAGCAAGCACTGGCAACAAGGACGCAAAAATTGAACTCAACGTGCTGACAGCATACCGCGACGCACTCCTCGCAGGGAAAAACGCCAGAACCGTAGTTTTCGATTCGAAAGAAGAACAGGACGCGGCGAAAAACCTCTTCCTGCTCACTGCCAAACCCGTGCTATACGTCTGCAACGTAGATGAGACTGCAGCACGCGACGGAAACGAATGGACAAGACAAATCGACGACATGGCGAAAGAAGAAGGCGCCGAATCGATGGTCGTCGCGGCGAAGACGGAAGAAGACATCGCAGGATTCGAATCGTACGAAGACAAACAGATGTTCCTCGAAGAACTCGGACTTGAAGAATCAGGCGTCAACAGACTCATAAAAAAGGCTTACGCACTGCTCAACCTGCAGACCTTCATCACGGCAGGAGAAATGGAAGTGAAGGCATGGACATTCAAACGAGGATGGAAAGCGCCGCAGTGCGCCGGAGTAATACACACCGACTTCGAGAAAGGATTCATCAGGGCTGAAGTGATAAAATACGAAGACTATATCACATACAAGTCGGAAGCAGCGATAAAGGAAGCCGGAAAACTCGGCATCGAAGGAAAAGACTACGTCGTGCAGGACGGAGACATCATGCACTTCCGCTTCAATGTCTAACCATACCACAGACCACACACCATGCTAAGCTACATCATCTGGAACCCTGACCTCATAGCACTACACATCGGACCCCTCGCCATCAGATGGTACGCACTCTGCTGGCTGACAGGATTCGTTGCCGTATATCTCATCGTGCAGAAACTGTACAAACAACAGAACATGCCCGACGAGAAATTCGAACCGCTCTTTCTCTACAGCTTCGTAGGCATCATTCTCGGAGCACGCCTCGGACACTGCATCTTCTACCAGCCGGACTATTTCCTCGCTTCAGCGAAAGGCGTGTTCGAGATGTTCATACCCGTCAAGCTCCTCGCAACAGGCGTAACTGATTCTCTCGCATCCGGAAACTGGAAATTCATCGGATACGAAGGACTTGCAAGCCACGGAGGAACACTCGGACTGATGATCGCTATCATCACGTACAGCAAACGGAACAAGGTGCCTGTGCTATTCACCATCGACTGCGTCGCAATTGCAACACCCGTAATGGCGGCTCTAATACGCATCGGAAACCTCATGAACTCAGAGATAATAGGAAAACCCACCGACCTCCCCTGGGCATTCGTCTTCCAAAGAGTAGATATGCTGCCAAGACACCCCGGACAACTATACGAGGCAATGGCATACGCACTGCTCGCCGTGATAATGTACCGCCTCTACCGCACACACCGGAAGACAACGAAGACTGACACGCACATCGGAACAGGATTCTATTTCGGACTATGCCTCACATACATCTTCACATTCAGATTCTTCATCGAACTGACGAAAGAAAACCAGGAACTCTTCGAAGACACCATGACATTTAACATGGGACAACTGCTCTCCATACCATTCGTCATCATCGGAATCATCTTCATGCTGAAGGCAAGAAAGAAACTGAAATAAGAAAAGCTGGCACACAAGCCAGCTTTTTCCGTTTCAGAAAACAATAACACTCACATACGATAGTTCATGAAAGCCTGACGGCGGTTGCCCTCAAGCTTGAAAGACACATGCAGCCAGTGCTTGCCCGTCTTACGCTCGTACTCGTAAATCAGCTGGTCGAAGACAACCTTCTCCTTCAGGAACTCGAACATCTTCTTCCCAACCTCACCGTTAGACACATGGATGTCGGCAGCCTGACCGAAACGATGCTGCGAAAACTCCACACCCCCAACAAGGTCATTCACCGCCTTGCTCCGATACCCGCTCGTGATTCTTATCACACCAAAACGGCGGCGCAAAGGCTCAAGGACATTCTCGCACAGCAGGCGAAGGTTCACCACAGCCAGAGCGTCAGGCACATTCTCAAGTCCATGACGGATGGCAGCACCAGAACGCGTGAACTCACACAAACGGAAATGCTCGCTCAGCTGCATCTCACCGTCAAACACCATACGCCCGCTCTCAGTCACCACACCGCCGTCAACAGTAGCCACAGCAACAGGCAGGCCGTTACACATCATAAAGTTCATCATCTTACAGATATTAAAAGTTTAGGAAATAAAATCAACGCTGCAAAATTACAACACATCCGGCCCACAACAAAAAAACAGACGGATAGACACATGGATATAAAACCCCCACACCTTATATATAATAGGCAGAAAGACAAACAACCCACCACCACCACCCACAAGCAACCCAACCTTCCAATATAGTCAACCTTACCCCCTCACTTTGACTATCTCGCCCCCCAATATAGTCAACCTTACCCTCCAATATAGTCAACCTTACCCCCCAATATAGTCAACCTTACCCTCCCACTTTGACTATCTTGCCCCCACGAGCACAGCCACTGTGCCCCGCGGTTTTGCCGCGGGGAAAGCCCCGCGTGGAGATCCGCCCCATGTGCATAACCCCCGAAAACCTGTGTACAAACTGTGGAAAACCCTGTGCATAACCCCTCACTTATCCACACCCCCGTCTCCCGTCGCAACAGCTGTGGAAAACCCCTCCACTTATCCCACGCTTATAAACACACCTGTCCACACCCCCGCCATCACCTCCATCCCGTCCGTCCTCCCCCTCACCCACAACCACTTACACCCCTCCCCAACAAGACAAAAAAGAAAATATCCACACAATCCACACCCTATCATCATCATCATATACTATTTTAAATATTTAAAAAAGATAATATAATAATTATGAAATGTGGAAAACAACCCCGCACCCAACCACATTGCATGAAGGATATTGCATCTGGTTTACCTGTTTGCGACAAGTATGAGATAGGAAGCCACTTGTCACATACAGCTTGCATCAGTTATCACACAGCATTGGAATTTCATGGATTGGCTCATCAACCCTTCAATGAGGTTTTTGTGAAAAGCATGACTCGCTTCAATTCCTTTTCTTTCGACGATGTGGATTATACCTATTGCCGACAAACAAAGGAAATCGTTGGTATGATGACACCCAAGGGAAACCCTTATGTGCGAGTAACGGATGTGGAGAGTACGTTGTTGGATTGCTTTGACCGTATCGACCGAGCTGGGGGGATTGAGGAATTGCTGCATTGCATGGAGGGTATCGTCTTACTCAATGAGGAAAGGCTCATCGAGCATCTCGCAAGGTACGACAAGGCATTTCTGTACCAGAAGACAGGCTATCTGTTGGAGCGAATCAAGGAACAAGCCAACATCTCAGAATCCCTCTTGGAGCTGTGCCGAGCCAAGGGAACCAAAAGCGTCAAGTGGTTGACTAACAACGAAGAGTCGGATACATTTGTAAATAAATGGCGCATGTATGTGCCGCAAGAACTAACATCAAAGGAAGAATATGAACTCATATAACAAACAAGCTCTTGACATCATTGCCAAGGAGCAAGGCTTTATTCGCGACAACCTCGAAAAGGTGATGCGGTTGGCAGAAATACTCAACCTAAAGTTTCGGATTTAGTTTCAAACGGGCTGAATGACCGTTCAAACCGAATGCAATCAAGCATGCTTGAATTGCTGAGGTGAAGCCAATAATGCATAG